>DNCV01000069.1 GCA_003484395.1 Dehalococcoidia bacterium | reverse complement strand
TATTGAAGAGCGTTAACGCTCTGGGCATAGGCACGCAGGGATTCGGCGGGAAGATAACTGCGCTGGCGGTTCACGTTGAAACATTCCCTGCCCATATCGCCAGTATGCCGCTGGCAGTTAATTTGCAATGCCACGCAGCGCGTCATAAGGAAGCTCTGCTGTGATCATAAATAGGAGGTAACAATGCAAAAGTGGAATATTAAAACCCCTCTTGATGACAAAACTATAGAAAAGCTTAAGGCCGGAGACCAGGTTTCAATTACTGGTATTATATATACGGCGCGCGATGCTGCCCATAAGCGCATGGTGGAGGCTCTGGATAAAGGCGAAAAATTGCCGTTTGATATCAAGAATCAAATTATCTATTACATGGGGCCTGCGCCTGCCAAGCCTGGATATCCTATCGGCTCGGCAGGACCGACGACGAGCGGTAGAATGGATATCTATGCGCCACGTTTGATGGCTGAGGGGTTGAAAGGGATGATCGGCAAGGGTAATCGAAAGCAGACGGTAAAAGATGCTATAAAACAATACAAAGTCGTATATTTCGCTGCCATCGGCGGCGCTGGAGTCCTAATTGCAAAGAGCATAAAGAAAGCNNTGCTTACAGTCGAGAATTTTCCAGCCACAGTTATAAATGACGTCTATGGCGGTGACCTGTACGAGGAAGGCAAGAAACAATACAGCAGCAAATAGGGGGTGTGCTGGGGATACTGATTAAACAAATAGAAGAGTAACGTAATAATGTCAGACAAGCCGGCAGCAAAACCAATCGAAAGAAAAGCGGAATTTAAAACGACTGTCGATGGGTTCCCTGTCAAACGTGTGTATACCCGGGATGATATCAAGGACGTGAAGCCTGAAGATATTAATGAGCAGGATGAGTATCCTGTTGCTTGCTGACTAGTACTAAATTGGGCAAATCAGTGACAATAATTACGAAGCTAAACCGTGTCTTGTTGAATGTAATAATAATTACGCTGACTTCTGCAACTAAGTACTAGATTTTTTGTACGGAATATTGGAGAAGAGAACTGTTAATATGCAATATATAAATCAAAGAACAGAGAATTCAGCTATTGGTAGACAACCCATACCAGCCAAGCCTATTGTGCCAGATCAATGGGATAAGGAAGCTGATGTAGTGATTATAGGTTATGGTGCGACTGGTGCTGTAGCAGCAATAACAGTAGCAGAATTAGGCGGGAAAGTAATCATTATTGAAAAAGCCCCCTCAGAGGGAGGCAATAGTAGTACATCGACAGGAGCCATGAGATATGTGGATGATGCCTCACGAGGTGCTCAATATCTCAAAAACTTAGGCTTGGGTTCAATTAACGAAGATATTGCCCGTAGTTTTGCTGAAACATGGACCGAAATTAAGTCATGGTTTGAAAAGCATGGTATCAAACTTATTAATAAAGTAACGGTCAATACTCACAGTAAATCAAGTACACTCAATAATTTTGATATTCTTTTTATTGAAGGTCGAGGTGGTTATGATTTGGGTTGCGGGAGAGACCTCTTTTCCTCTCTGAACAATATAGTAAAAGCTCTTGATGTGGAAGTGATGTTGCGTACTCCTGCAATAAAATTGGTTCAGAATCCATTTACGAAGGAAATTTTAGGTATATTTGCTAACAATGGGGGAAAGGAGATATCTATCAAAGCTAAGAAGGCTGTGATTATGGCTTGCGGAGGATTTGCTGCTAATCCTGAAATGTTGGCCACTTATATTGAAGAAGCTCCTGTAAAAATGTGTCCTACCGGTAGTCCTTATTGTACAGGCGATGGTATTAAAATGGTTATTGATGTCGGTGCTGATTTGTGGCATATGAACTCTATTGAGTGGGCACCGCATGGATTTAAACCTGACTCAATGCCTGCTGCATTTTGGTTACAACCAAAAGCACACAGCTGGATACATGTGAACAAGGGCGGTGTGCGGTTTCGTGATGAGAGCAGAAGTCTTGGTCATTCAAAAATTCGGCCAGAAGTTTTTAATTGCAGTAGTAATTCTGAAAATGGCAAGGTTGAATGGCCGAACGCTAAATGGTATATGATTTTTGATGAGAAGGTCAGGCAGGCTGGCCCTATAATATTAACCGAAAGATTAAGGGGCGTTCCTCCATTCGTAACATATAATAGCTCTAGAGAGTTGTACAAGTGGAGTCATGATAATCGTATAGAAATTGACAAAGGGTGGATAAAAACAGCAAATAGTATACCAGAACTGGCAATTGAAAGTGATATTAACAAGGTTGGACTCAAAACTACAATAGATAAATACAATGAGTATTGCCTCGTCGCAGTAGACAAAGAACATCATAGGAAATGTAATACACTTGTGCCAATCAACGTTCCTCCATATTATGCTATAGAATGTGTACTAGGTATCATAAATACGCAGGGTGGGCCAAAAAGGAATGAAAAATGCCAAGTAATAAGCGCTATGGGTAATCCCATTCCTAGGCTCTATTCTGGTGGTGAATTTGGTTCTATATGGAGTTTCCTCTACCCAGGGGCTTGTAACCTCTCTGAATGCGTAATCTCTGGAATAATTTCAGGTAGAAATGCTATAGCAGAAATACCATGGGAAGAAACAGCTTGGGAAAAAAGTTAGCGGATTTTTATTATACGTATAGTGTGTACATAAAAATAATATGCTTAAGACATGATATTAATCCTGAGTTTCCAGACGAAATTAGACGTCAAATTCAAAAGATAAAGTTGAAGTTGAGTTAGTAGAAAAAGTTGTACTCCACCCGATGAGATATCAAGCCGTTGTTTAAGAGAGCACCTTGGCTGGCATACTGATGAATAGAGGAACGTGTCAACTCAAATAAAAATGTCGTATTCACTCATCTAAAATGTTACCGGGAAGTCTTTGTAGAGCGCTTTGGTAAGACCGCGATTGTATCATTATCACGGCTTTATTGGTATGATATAATGTAATATCAGGAGGCTGTCGGCGAAAAATTATTGCGATTGAAGCGGACACGCCTGGCAAAAGAATGCGTTAAACTTCAAACGGAATCTGAAAAGGCTATTGCCGAGGAAGGACTCGTTGAGGATATGCGGCGATGGCCCGAATACTAAGAGGTGATATCCTTTGGGCTGATCTCAGCCCCGGTCAAGGTCACGAGCAGACCAGCCTCCGCCCTGTCCTGATCCTTAGTCACGATATTTTCAATGAACACTCGGGAACGGCAATAGTTATGGCAATTACAAGTCAATCTCAAAGGGCCGGGTACCCCCTAACGCTGGAGCTAAAGGATGCCGATTTGCCTAAACGCTCGTGGCTTAAAATTAGTCAAATCCGAACACTTTCAACGGATAGATTACGAAGCCGAATATGCAAAGTATCTCATGAACAGCTCGCCCAGTCCTTTGAAGGCTTGAATGAGATTATTGCGTAGACAGTAATGCTGAAACTGATTAAACATCTCAGGCCTTATGCCTGGTTCATCGCAGCTATTTTTGTCCTGTTATTCGCCCAGGCAATGAGCGATCTGTCATTGCCCGGCCTTATGTCCAATATAGTCAATGTGGGAATACAGCAAAACGGTATTGAAAGCTCTGTTCCCCAGGCGATCAGGGCGAGTGAATTAAGTAAACTCACTCTATTCATGTCGGAAGAAGATAAAGCCGGGGTAACGGCGGATTACATACTTCTGAGCAGGGATACTCTTTCTTCTATTGATTATGCCCATGCTTCAGAAGAATACCCGCTGATTGCAGCGGAGCCGCTGTACAAACTGAATGCTACGGGCAGCGCAGAGCTGGATAAGCTGGATGCAATTTTAGGCAGGTACATCCCGATTATTTATGCGATAGAGAAGGGAGGAGCGACGGCATTTGCAGGTATGTCTCTGCAAATTCCCGCAGGTACAGACCCCTTTGCCATAATCGCACAGTTGCCGTCTTCACAGGTGGCTGGCATCCGAAGCGTGATTGAAACGCAGATGAAATCGCTTCCTCACAATCTCACGAAGCAATATTCCTTCACCTACATTTCGTCCGAGTACAAAACGATCGGGATGGATATCTCCGGCATACAGACCATGTATATGCTCAGAATCGGTCTGCTGATGTTTTTGCTCACGCTGTTTAGTGCGGCTTGTTCCATTACAGTGGGTTTTTTGTCGGCAAGGGTTGCGGCGGCATTGGGAAGAGACCTTCGCAGAAAACTGTTTGTCAGGGTTGAGAGTTTCTCCGCTACTGAATTCGATACATTTTCCACGGCCTCTTTAATCACACGATCGACCAACGATATTACGCAAATTCAAATGCTTATAGTAATGCTATTCCGCGTCGTTTTCTATGCGCCCATTGTGGGTATAGGTGGCATTATCAAAGTTGCCGGCGCAGATCCGTCGATGTTGTGGATAATCGCCGCAGCGGTGGTTGTAATGCTCACCATGGTCACGACGGTATTCAGTATCACAGTGCCGAAATTCATATTAATCCAGAAGCTGGTTGATAAACTCAATATGGTAACCCGCGAAATACTTTCAGGTTTGATGGTGATACGCGCATTCAATACGCAGCGCTACGAAGAGGAGAAATTCGATAGAGCTAATGACGACCTGAGAAAGACCGGCCTGTTCGTCAACAAGGTAATGGTATTCATGATGCCTTCGATGATGCTGATTATGAATAGCGTAATGCTGCTGATTTTGTGGATTGGTTCTCATCAGGTTGACGCCGGCACAACGCTGGTTGGCGATATGATGGCTTTTATGCAATATGCCACACAGATCATTTTTTCCTTTTTTATGGTGTCATTCATGTTCATTATGATGCCCCGCGCCACCGTTTCCGCTAACAGGATAAACGAAGTGCTCGAAACCGAACCTGCCATCAAAGATCCCGAGAAACCGGTGAAATTCGCAGATGACCTTAAAGGAGTTGTCGAATTTCAGAATGTCAGCTTCCGATATTCGGGCGCTGACGATGACCTTCTGAAACATATATCGTTCACGGCAAAGCCAGGCCAGACGACGGCATTGATCGGAAGCACGGGAAGCGGCAAGTCGACCCTGATTAATCTAATCCTGCGCTTCCATGACGTTACCGGCGGCAAAGTTCTGGTAGGTGGTGTCGATGTACGTGAAGTGACCCAGCATAGTTTGAGAGAAAAAATCGGCTATGTCCCCCAAAACGCAGTGCTATTCTCCGGAACGATAAAGAGCAATATACAATACGCTGATGAAAATGCGACCGAGCTGGAGATTTCCAAATACGCAGAAACTGCTCAGGCGCTGGACTTTATCACAACGTCGGACGAGGGCTATGATACGTTCGTCTCCCAGGGTGGCAATAACCTGTCCGGCGGACAGAAGCAGAGGCTGTCTATAGCCCGGGCGCTTGCCAGGAAACCTGATATATATATATTCGATGATAGCTTCTCGGCACTTGATTTCAAGACCGATGCGGCTCTACGGAAAGCGCTGAAAAAGGAGACAGGCAATGCGACGGTGCTGATCGTCACGCAGCGCATAAGCGCGATCATGGGCGCAGAGCAGATTGTCGTGCTTGATAACGGAGAGGTCTGCGGCATCGGTACTCATAATGAGCTGCTGAAGAATTGTGCGGTCTACCGTGAAATTGCGCTGTCACAGTTGTCCCAGGAGGAATTGGTCTCATGATGCAGCGAGGTGGTAGGCCGCAACGCGGCGGACGCGGCCCCATGGGTGGAGGGTCTATGCATGCGGCAATGATGCCGGGTGATAAGCCCAGGAGCTTCAAAAAAACCATGATTGCCTTCCTCAGATATTTGAAGCCGTATCGTATCTCGTTGATTGTTGTTTTAGCTTTCGCCATCGCCGGTACGGTGTTCTCCATAATCGGGCCCAAGTTATTGGGCAATGCATTGACGAAATTATTTGAAGGCGTTGTGGCAAAAGCAATGCATCTGTCAGGGGCGGCAATAGACTTCAGCTATATAGGCAATATAGTACTTGTTCTGATCGGCTTGTATCTGTTGAGCGCTGCATTCAACTACATTCAGGGCTATATCATGGCAGGAATAGCCATGAAAGTCACCTATAATCTGAGAAAAGACGTATCGGAAAAGATAAAACGTCTCCCTCTCAAATATTTTGATACGAAGTCTCACGGTGAAGTTCAGAGCCATGTAACCAATGATATCGATACCATCAATACAACACTGACGCAGAACCTTTTCCAGATAGTCAGCTCGCTGACAACCATTGTCGGCGTGCTGGTAATGATGCTCACTATAAGCTGGCTGATGACGCTTGTTGCTCTTGCCATATTGCCTCTTTCCGCGATACTTGTCGGCCGCGTTATTAAGACGTCTCAAGGTTATTACAAAAAGCAGCAGGAATACCTGGGACATATGAACGGGCATGTTGAGGAAATGTACGGCGGTCATATCGTAATGAAGGCTTTCAATGGAGAAGAAAAATCGATACAGCAATTCGATCGATTGAATAAAGAGCTTTACGGGTCGTCCATGATGTCCCAGTTTCTGTCCGGTCTGATCATGCCTCTGATGAGCTTTGTGGGCAACCTGGCATACGTGGCGGTAAGCATCCTGGGGGGATATCTTGCCATCATCGGCAGCATAGGAGTCGGCGATATCCTCGCCTTCATACAGTACGTCCGATCATTCAACATGCCGATAACCCAGACCGCCAACATCGCCAATGTGCTGCAATCAACGGCGGCGGCAGCGGAGCGTGTCTTTGAGTTTCTGGATGCAGAAGAAGAAGCAGCCGAGCCGGCGAACCCCGTAAAGCTGGCGAACCCGCGTGGCGCCGTGTCGTTCCGCAATGTCAGCTTCGGCTACTTGCCCGATAAACCGGTTATTAACAACTTTTCAGCGGACATACTTCCCGGGCAGAAGGTTGCCATCGTCGGGCCGACGGGTGCGGGAAAAACAACTATCGTAAAACTGCTCATGCGGTTCTATGATGTCCAGAGCGGTTCTATCAAGGTTGACGGCATAGATATCAGACAGTTTAACAGGAGTGATCTTCGCAGCATGTTCGGTATGGTGTTGCAGGACACATGGCTGTTTAACGGCGCCATCAGGGAAAATATACGGTACGGAGATTTAAATGCAACCGATGAACAGGTAGTCGCTGCCGCGAAAATGGCGTATGTCGATCATTTTGTGCGCACCTTGCCTCAGAGCTACGATCTGGAAATCAATGAGGAATCCAGCAATGTGTCACAGGGAGAAAAACAACTGCTGACCATAGCAAGGGCGTTTCTCGCCAATCCGGCGATTTTGATTCTCGATGAGGCGACGAGCTCGGTTGATACCAGAACCGAGGTCCTGGTCCAAAAAGCTATGAAAGAGCTGATGAAGGAGAGGACCAGTTTCGTCATTGCTCACCGCCTTTCAACTATCAGGGATGCGGACATGATCCTGATGATGAAGGACGGCAATATCGTAGAGCAAGGAAAACATGAGCAATTACTGGCTGCTAATAAAGACTATGCTGCGCTCTACCGCAGCCAATTTGAAACCGTCGTCGCTTAATCTGAAAATAATTAAAAAATTGACAATTTGAATATTTTTGAATACTATTAGCATAAGAGGTTAAAACATGGCGAAGACTATCACTGTCAGAGTAGATGATACGACATATAATAAGATTAAGAACGCAGCGGATTCAGAACGAAGAACTATATCCAACTTTATCGAGTATGCTGCCCTGGCTTACGTTGATACGAGCTGTTTTGTGGCGGATGAAGAAATGAAAGGCATCCTCGAAGATCAAGAATTGCTAAATAACCTGAAGCAATCGATAGAAGACATCAAGGAAGGAAAATATCGTATCGTCAGATGAGTTCCGGATATCTGAGACGCTGACTTTTCAGAAAAAGGCGGCGTCGAGGATACATAAGCAGTATTACTCCAGAATAAAGGACAACATTTATCCGGTTTTGCGGAATAATCCATTCTTTGGCCCGAATATCAAACGGCTGAAAGGCGAGTTGAGTTCTATTTACCGGTATCGAATCGGTGATTATCGTCTATTCTATACGATCGACTCCGAAATGAAGATAGTATTCATTTTAGACGTTGCGCACAGAAAAGATGCCTACCGCTAGGCCATCATATTACACGTTTTAAATGCTGATTTCTGCAACCAAATCGTGCAGATGCTTGTCAAAAAACGATGTATCCTGTATATTCGAGATGTTTTCACTATTTCGTACAGGCATTATTGATATCTTTGGTTTGTAGAACTGTTTTACGGGAGGAATTATATGCCAGATTTTAATGTCAATAGATTTGCGGAGACGGTTGATAGTATCTACACGAGAGCTATCGCTGAGAACAGACTGAAAGAGAACCCTTCTGAGGAGCAGCTCAGACAGATATTAGAGAAAGAGCCGGGCATCAAAAAAACGATTTATGGCAACTTTGTCGCAGAGAGCGAACCGACATCTCGCTCGGCAATGTTCACTAAAAACAGTGTCGATGCGACATTCGGTAATGATGAAATAGCGCTATTAAAACAATGCGAAGATGTTTTAAGTAAGGAAAATTTGATCAGTTGCGACTGCCAGGTGGGCAGCGGCAATACCAACACAACGGTCAGGTTGATCGTTCCTGAACGTTTTGCGCATGTTGCTTATGGTGGTAGAAACCTCTTTATTCCACTGAAAAAGGAGATAAGTAAACCAACATATCAAATCGTATTTTTTGCCGATGAAGGTTTTGAATTGAATAAATCCAAACCTCTTTCGCAAAAAGATATTACTATACGGCTGGCGATGCTGAATGACGGAAGATTCGTAAAAATTATTCGTAACGGCAACTATATAGGAGAGTTCAAGAAAGGTGTCTTTGCTGCCGAAGATTGGGATGCCAAAACCAGACGAGGCGGGATATTCCTGCATGCAGGTTGCCGTGAAGATTACCTTGCATCTGTTTACGGTGATTATCAATTGAGAAGAACACTGCTTATCGCTTTAAGCGCCAACGGGAAAACGACGACGACTTCCCGTATTATCGCCAGAAAAGGACATGAAAAATCATGGGTGATCCAGGATGACGGCGGAACGTTGATGCCCGATGGTTCATTTCATGGTTTTGAGGCAGGAGGTATATATGTAAAGACCGAGGCAGTCAATCCTGGTGAGCAACCGGAAATCTACTACGGTCTTCTGAGGCAGGAAACTCTTTGCGAGAATGTGTATGTGACTGATGAAGGCGACTTCGATTTCAGCAATTTGCAAAGAACCTCGAATGGCAGGGCGGTCATCAGGAGGAGAGACTTCATGCACGCCAGCCCCTATATCGACGTGGAGAACATCGATAATTTAATCCTGATTACACGGGCTCCGCTTATTCCTGCCATATCACGGCTAAACGCCGAACAGGCCGCAGCCTTGATGGTGTTAGGGCTGTCAATGGAATCTTCTGCCGGTGATCCTGCTCATGCCGGTCAGATCAGAAGCGAGTTCTTCTATGATCCCTTTGTTGCCGGTGATCTCGCCGAACACGCCAATAAGTTCTATGAAATTATCAAAGGGCTTCCCAAATTAAATTTCTATCTGCTTAATACTCGAGGAATTGGAGAGGGAGAGCGCTACTTGCAAATAAGGCTGGAACTTACCATGGGCATATTGGATTCCCTGTTAAGAGGAGGCATTGAAAACTGGGCGGATTCTCCAACGGGTTTCAAGGTGCCAAAAGCGGTAAGAATAGTTGACGATATATATATGCATCCTGAAAAATTATATTTGCGCGATGAGTTCGAGGCAAAACAGAAAGACTTAAATAGAATTCGTTTTGAGGCGGTTGAGAAAATCGGCGGTTCTCTCGATCGTAACATAAGAAATGTATTCAAGGAAGTCAAGTAAAATGACAAAATGCGAACGGTTGCAGACACAGGACAACAATGATAGAATGCCATGCGCTGTAAACCCCTTTCATTTGCCGGAGTGGCGGAATGGTAGACGCGGCAGTCTCAAA
>DNCV01000087.1 GCA_003484395.1 Dehalococcoidia bacterium | reverse complement strand
CAAGATTCCAGATGAGGTGAAAAAACTGTGTCGGATAAATAGGAATACTCAGTGGCGCCAGAGCATTCGGATTTTCATAAACACAGCCCCAGTTGCCATCAGTTGGCAGACCGTAACAGCAGCCGTTGATAACACAACCGACACGTCCGATCGCCATGCCGACGAGAGCACCGGGAGAAACGACATCGAGCATCTGCCAAAATGATAATCTGTTGATCCAGACATATATGATGACTGCCAGAATCGCGCCAAAAACCGCCCCGTATACCGCAACGCCGGCAAACCCGATAATCTGCTCGGGATGCTGAACGTAATAACTCCATTTATCGATAACGTGAAAAACCCTGGAGAAAATCACACCGCCGATAACGGCCCAGACAGCAATGTTATAAATATGTTCCTCGGCTATTTTTAGCCGTTTCGCCTCCTGCAATGATATCAGCACGATTGCAATCACAGCCAGAGCTACCATCACGCCATACCACCGTATCTCCACAGGACCGATGTGAAAAAGTACCGGATCAATATTGATTGTAATCATCGAGCTCCTTTATGAAGCAAAAATTGCCTCTACAAATGTTTTTGAATCGAACGGCACGATATCGTCGACTCCTTCCCCTGTGCCGATATAGACAATCGGCAAACTCAACTGGTCACGAATTGCCAGCACGATACCGCCTTTGGCAGTGCCGTCAAGTTTCGTTAACACGATGCCGGTAATACCGGCAGATTCAGCGAAATGTTTGGCTTGTACAAGTCCATTCTGACCTGTTGTCGCATCAATGACAAGCAGCGCTTCCTGAGACATGTCCTCTCTGGTAGCAATGCGCTTGATCTTTTTCAATTCTTCCATGAGGTTGAACTTCGTATGCAAACGGCCTGCCGTATCAATAATAACTATTTGAGCGTTGCGGCTCTGTGCCGCCTGTATTGCATCGAATACGACAGCGCCGGGATCAGCATTGGGCTGATGCGCAATGACATCAACGCCGATCCGTTCCGCCCAGAGCTTGAGCTGATCGATTGCCGCAGCTCTGAAGGTATCCGCAGCAGCAAGGATAACTTTCCGATCATCCCTCTTCAGGCTGTTCGCCAGCTTGGCAATCGTTGTCGTTTTTCCCGAGCCGTTGACGCCGACAACAAGGATCACATGAATGCTTTTGTTCTGAGCTATCGGCTGTTGCCCATTGGCATTCAGAAGCGCAATCATCTCTTCTTGCAGTGCATCCCGAACTTCTTCACCTGTGCTCAATTTCTCCGCAGCGACCCGTGATTTTACTTTCTTGATGAGTTTCTCCACGGTTTCTACTCCAACATCAGCGGATATCAGTAGCTCTTCAAGCTCATCCCACGTTTCATTTTCAATATGATTACGATCAAATAATCGCGCAACCTTGCTGAACCAGCTCTCACGGCTGCGAACTAAACTCTGCTCCGTTTTTTTCTTTAAATCGAACAACATTTTCGGCAGTCAATCCTTGTAATGCTGCATAATTGTAGCTGTCTATTACTATCGAAAGCAAGTTTATAACCATAGGATTGCATACTTACCCCCTACCCAAACCAAGAAGCACCCTTAACATCAGCATTGCACCTTTTTTATCGAGAGGCTCGTTATTATTGCCGCATTTCGGAGACTGTATGCATCCTGGACAACCATCCTCGCAGGGACACTCCTGAATAACCTGCATCGTTGCCTCCCAAAGGGATTGAATTACATCGTATCCGTGTTCCGCAATCCCTATGCCTCCCGGATAGGCATCATAAATAAATATCTGCGGCTTTCCTGTATCAGGGTGCAAAGGGGTAGACATGCCGCCGATATCGTTGCGGTCACATAATGCAAATGACGGCAGCATACCGATCGCCGCATGTTCCACAGCATGCAAACTGCCGGCAAAATCCAGCTTTTCTTTTGCGATAGCATCAATAGTCCATGGTGGAATATCGAACCATAATCCCTGCGTGTAGAAATGCTGCGGAGGTAATTCAAGAAGCTCTTCATTAATAACTTCATCGGTGAACTGTTTTTTTCGCTTAAACCCGACAACTTCAGTCGTCACCTCTACATCACCGAAATGAACTGAAACCGCATTGACCTCTTTTTGCCGATGCACTTTTTTTATCCGGGCATCGACCAGCTCTCTTGATTGTGTATAAAAGGGAAGATCGGACGGTGAAGCCAATGCAACTCTCTTTTCGATATCGAGGGAGGTAATAACGAATGGTTCACCCTGATGCAGGTATACGGCGCCGGGATGTATCTGCGAAAAGGCAATGCCCGATTCGATTGTCTCCAGCACCTCATAGTTATGCACGGCATCGATAATGACATAATCGGAATCGGAGGCGGAACGTATATTTACGCCCTGTGAAGGACTGGTAACTGACGGCGAAAGATACCATTTGCCAAGCCTGTTATGCAGTTTACCTATTGTCGATAAATGCTGCACCATATCATCATAGCTACACCCGAAGAACTCGCTATCCTCTATCGTCAGTGGCTTCTCCCATGCAGCGCAGAGAAGATGAGGGCCAAGTATATTCGGATTGGCAATGTTAATCATGGCATTTTCATAGCCGCGACTGAATAGAAAATCAGGATTACGCATAATGTATTGATCGAGAGGATTATTGCCGCCGATAAGAAAGCTCAATGACGCTTTGTTTCTTCGTCCGCTGCGGCCAGCCTGCTGAAAGGTGCTGGCAATACTCCCAGGATATCCTGTGAGCACGGTAGCATCAAGATCACCGATATCGATACCCAGTTCCAGCGCCGTGGTTGCTACCACTCCCAGCAGGTGGCCACTGAATAATTCTCTCTCGATATGACGTCTGTCTTCAGCAATATAGCCCGCACGATACGGCTTTATTTTTTCAGCCAGCGCCGGCCCCAAATGTTCGCGAGAATAAATATAGATGAGCTCGGTCAGTTTACGGGTTCTGGCAAATGCCAGCGTCCTGATTTTATGTCGTACAAGTTCAGTAAATAGAGATGCAGCTTCGCTGTTCGGACTCCGCCGAAATCCTTTAGCCGCATCCGTAAACGGCGGATTCCAGAAAACAAAGGATCGTTTACCCTGGGGCGCCCCATTTTTGTTGATGACAGTAAACGGCAGTCCCACCAGATTTTCAGCATGCTCACCAGGGTTGGCAATCGTCGCCGAACATAGAATAAACTGCGGAGAGCCCCCATAGGCATGACATAGTCTGCGCAATCGTCGCAGGACATGGGCAACATGCGAGCCGAATATCCCGCGATACATATGGGCTTCATCAACAACGACAATTTTCAGCTTTTGCAGGAAAGTAGCCCACGTACGATGATTCGGAAGGATGCCGATATGAAGCATATCGGGATTGGTAAGCACAATGCGTGCATGTTTCTTTATTGCAGGCCGCTCCGTTTGAGGAGTATCGCCATCGAAGGTTGCACAGATATCGGCAAATCCAGGAGAACGGTGAATCAACTGGTTCACATTCCGTAGTTGATCTTGTGCCAGCGCTTTTGTAGGAAACAGGTATAGCGCCCGGCTGGCGCTGTCATTAGCAAGGGTATCAAGCACAGGCACGTTGTAACATAACGTCTTCCCACTGGCTGTCCCGGTAGCGATGATGATATTTCTGCCCCGTCGTACAGCATTGATTGTCTCTGCCTGATGGGAATAAAACGATCTGATTCCACCTGCAGTTAGCCTTTGCTGTAAGTCAGAATTCAGAGAAGCGTCAAGTTTACCAAAATCAGCTTCGATAGAAGGGATATGTTGGACATGAACAACCTGTCCTTCATAATCAGGGTGCGAAATTAGATACTCAACGAATATGTCGGCATCCATTACAGGCTAACTATACACTAACTACGGACCGTGGAAAACCTCTATTTCCTGTTCGATGATTTCAACATTGGGATAGCTATCGGTAATGAAGGTTAATACGCTCGTCAGCATCTCATCAATATGGTGGTCATTATTGCTGACACAACTGACGCCGATAGTAGCTATCTGCCATAAATCCTGATCATCAACCTCGGCAATAGAGACATTGTACATGTTTCGAAGACGTGTAATGATAGGTTTAATTATCCGTCGTTTTTCCTTGAGAGACTGGCTCTCAGGAAAATGCAACCTGATTTTACAGACACCCGTATTCATTGAAGAACAAAGAATGATGTGTTCTTCACATCGTAACGACTCTTATAAAACTATACTAAAGCTCTCTCAGTTGGGAGAAGGCTAAGAGAGCTTTAGGTCTCAGCTAGTTACTAGCGTCTTTTTTCTGTGCGGAATAACAGGCGCTGCAATAAACAGGTCGGTCCTGTTTGGGTTCAAACGGAACCTCACAGGTGGCACCGCAACTTGCGCACGTTGCCGTATACATCTGTCGTTGGCCGTAACCACCAGCGCCTGAACGTCCCTTCCTCCGTGATGCCCTGCAATCAGGGCAACGTGCCGGATCGTGCTGTAGTCCCTTTGTTTTGTAGAATTCCTGCTCGCCCACAGTGAACGTGAATGGTTTGCCACAATCTGAGCAAGTCAAGGTTTTGTCCTCTAGAGCCATCTGCTCCTCCTTAAGAAATTAAAAATACCGATGCTACCTTTGGTGTTGCATGTCTCTAGGGAAAAACCTCTTTCTCTCTGTTCCAGGAAAATCATCGGAAGGGTGAACCTGAAAACTGCACTCCCCATTAAAGAGGGCACCTACAAACGACACAGCAGCAAGCCAATTTTTGCATACGGAAGGTATTGTATGGTATAGTTTTCACAAAGTCAATAGGTTTCCCACGAGTTTTTCGCATGTCTGCACAAATAACTTCCGATACAT
Source organism: Dehalococcoidia bacterium (assembly GCA_003484395.1). Classification (GTDB taxonomy): domain Bacteria; phylum Chloroflexota; class Dehalococcoidia; order GIF9; family UBA5629; genus UBA5629. The sequence continues at coordinate 2,666 of DNCV01000087.1, read as the reverse complement.
TCGGTTCAAAAGCAAGGTCGATTACAGTATGGATTGCCTGTATCATTGTCGGTCTAATAATTCTTGCAGGCGGCACCGGCAAATTATTCGGATACGGAGAACTGCCCGGGCAATCAATCGAGTTTCTTAATGTCATTATTCCTGACTGGCTGGGTACGCCGGCGTTCTATGAATTCATCGGGGAAGTTTTGTTCCCGTGGGTTCTTCCTTTGATCGAAACGCTCCTAGGTATTTTCCTCATCATCGGCTTTGTCCCGCGGCTTATGGCAACTATCACATTGCCCCTGTCAGGCGCATTCCTGGCTAACAACGCATGGACCATTGCTCAGGGAACAAATAAGTTCCCGGATTGCGCCTGCTTCGGCATCTGGGAAGAAATTTTCGGCATTATAAGCCCTCTTCAGTCGTTATTCCTTGACATTGGAATGATAATCCTTGCGGTTGTTATAATAATTGTGTATCCTGGTAAATACCTTGCTTCCCGCCGATGCTTAACCCGGTTGGCCGGCAAAGATAAAGCAGGAAAGTAAGCCCGCTCGAAAAGGTTATAGCGATGTCGAAAAGACGATTACACATATCTTTATCCTACGTTATGATAGCGCTTGCCGCACTTTTTATTGCAGGCTGCAGCAACTCAAGCCCGACGACAGAACCACCGAAAACAGAAGAAAACAGAGCGCCGGTAATCAGTCAGATGCTGGCCAATATACAGGTGGACGTTGGAGGCAAAACCGAAATCACCTGTGTTGCTGTCGATCCTGATGAAGATACAATTAACTATACATGGACAGCCGATAGAGGCACAATTGCAGGCAGCGACAGCAAAGTTGTCTGGACTGCGCCCGAAACCGCCGGCGTTTGTGTGGTTAAAGTCATCGTCAGCGACAGCAAAGGGCTTAAAACCGAGCAATCTCTAAATATCCTGGCAACACTACCGGCAGCTACCCAGAAGCCGAATCAACCGCCTGTCATCAAAGATTTCATTATTTATGTAAAGGGACACTTGCCGGTAAGCCTAAAGCCGGATATGGAGATACCGAAGGTAAAGCGGTATACCACGGCTGAATTCGAATGTGTAGCTATTGACCCTGACGGCGATCCGCTGAAATATATCTGGGGCGCAACAATAGGCAAGCTGGAAGGTGAAGGCTCAAAGATTCAGTATATAGCCACCACCGCAGAGAAACGCGTCGTCATCACCGTCACTGTTGTCGACAGCAATAATGCACGGACCAGCGCCGTAATGAATATCGAAGTGCCCTGCTGTTCTAACTAACTGCACATTAACGGTCATCATCAGGATTTTAGCGAAATAATTTTCACATTTCCCCACAATCCCATATTGTCATCCTTGATTAAGAGAATTCCCGAAAGGCCGGGAATTGTCTGAGCATAATCGATAGCGGCAGCGATGTCTTGAGGCGACTTTATGCGATTCCCCAGAGCGGTTGCCGCAGCATCGGCAAGCGATGTCGATCTTGCCAGCACAGTCACCGCATCCGATCGCCCGAGACTGAGCGAATGTCCCACTGTGCCGGAAGACGTACAAACACCCACGGGCATATCCTCAGGATATATCTCCAATGCTATTTTACCGGTAAACGGCGATGACTCGCCTGCATAAATACCGATATGACAGTTTGTCGTCATCTTGAGAAAGATGTCTCCGCCGTTTTCAACTATGACTTCAGGAGAGTAACGTAACAGCTCATTGCCGACAAACTCGGCAACAGCGCCGGCTACAGCCGCCATCGGCCCGACACAGACTTTTGCCGCCGCATGCGACATCTCTTTTACGATTGGTGGAGCATCATCGGCAACCGAATACGGTTCCAAGGCGTAGAGAAACGGAGGATCGCTCTCAATGTACTGCTCCAGAGGCAACCGGCATCGAGTAACAGCATCCTTCGCTTCTTTTTCGAGATTCTTGCAGGCGCTGATATGAAGATCCGTCTCACGAACTACAACCACAAATGAAATGAGCTCTTTGTTATGCATCCAACTTCGATATGTTCGAGGTTCATACATTTTCTATAAATGTGCTTCCATGGCATGGGGCGGACAGGCGCGAATGCATAGCTCACAGGCGACACACTTGTCATGGTCAAAGGCTACTTCCCTCGTTTTCGGATTGACGGTAAATGCCTTTGAAGGACAGATGGCAACACAGGCGCCGCAATGAGTACAGCGTTGTTCATTGCGGACAATATCCTGACTCAATGACTGTATTTTCACGCCGGATTTAAGGAGAAAAGCCACGCCTTTATCATAATCCTCCCGTTTTCCCGACAACTCCATTATCAGCATCCCCTCCTCACCGGGAGAGATAGATGCTTTCAGGATATTAAAATCAAGGCCGTAATCCTTAACCAAATGTTTAACAATCGGCCTATCGGTAAGCCTGGGGGGAAAATGTAATACCAATCGTTTTGAAACTGTCATGTGTTACCTCCAACCAATCAATAGGGCAACCAATCAATAGGGCAGCTAATCAACTGGGCGTTCTTCCAGCGGTTTTAATTTGTAACCTGATTCCACCCCTGGCAGCGGCGCTACCGGGCCGGTCAACTGGAACGTGCCATCCTTAATCCATTTTTTCAGCGTTTCGGCAATCTCGACGGCGCGGGGATAGCTGGAAAGGGAAGAGGTAGGAACATTCTTATTCA
>DNCV01000025.1 GCA_003484395.1 Dehalococcoidia bacterium | reverse complement strand
TGACATATTCACTGGACAACAACAGCAAGTGTTGTGTTGTGTTGTGTTACAGCAAGTGTTGTGTTACGTTACGCCGTTTTCACTGTAGAAGCAGATCGCTGTCATGTATTTTTGTAACAGGTAACTTGTTCCTGTGTTTTCAACAAAGGTATAATGATGCGCAATGCGATATAAACGTATTGTTATTAAACTTGGCACAAATTTGCTCACGGGCGGTACCAGCTATCTCTCACAGGAAGTGATGGCTGATATCGTACGACAAATAGCTTCCTTGCAGAAGAAGAAATGTGAGATTGTTATTGTATCTTCGGGCGCTGTTGCTGCCGGAAGGCAGAAGCTGGGGTTGTCACATGAAAAAAGAAAGGATATCCCCTTTAAACAGGTACTTGCTGCGGTGGGACAGAATCAGTTGATGTATCAGTATGAGCAACTATTCAAAAAATACGAGATTACGGTTGCTCAAGCGCTGTTAACCAAGGCCGATATTACTGAACGTGCCGGTTACCTTAATGCGAGGAACACACTTCTCGCATTGGTTGATCTCGGCGTGATCTGTATTATCAATGAGAACGATGTCGTTGCTACCGATGAGCTCAGTGAGTTGCGGTTTGGTGACAATGATAATTTGTCCGCAATGGTGGCTAATTTGATTGACGCTGATCTTTTAATTCTGCTTTCTGATATCGATGGCCTTTATACAGCCGATCCTCATCACAACAGTAATGCAGTTCGTATTGCCAGGGTTGAGCAGATCACTGAAGAGATCGAAGGGCTTGCCGGAGGTGTTGCTAATTCTCTAGGAACAGGCGGTATGATAACAAAAATAGAGGCAGCAAAGCTGGCTACCGCTTCAGGCGTTGCTACGGTTATTGCCAACGGTCGTACTTCCGATGTTATCACTCAGGTTGTATTCGGTGCGGACATTGGTACTGTTTTTGTGCCCAGAAACGACAAGATCGATAGCAGAAAACGCTGGATACTCAGCGGACTGTGCTGTAAAGGCTCGCTCGGCATTGACGAAGGAGCAGCATCGGCACTGCAAAAGAAGAATAAAAGTTTGTTGCCTGCCGGCATCAAATCGATCGATGGCGATTTTGAGCGGGGAGATGTTGTCGATATCATAGATCAGAACGGTACCTTGATCGGATATGGGATATGCAACTACGGAGCAGCGGATATACGGAATATCAAGGGAGCGCATTCAAAAGATATCGAACATATCCTTGGCTATGGGTATGGGTCCGAGATTATTCACCGGAATAATATGGTAATAGTATGAATATTCACTGAGGAAATTGTTATGACAGTGCCAACTAATGAGCTTGAGGAAAAGGGCAGACAGGCGGAAAGAGCGTCCAGAAAGCTGGCTTTTATCTCTTCCGACGTTAAGAATAAAGCGCTTTTTGCCATTGCCGACTCGATTCTTGCCAATCAGAAGACCATATTGGAAGCGAATGAAAAGGATATGATGATTGCGAAGCAGGGAGGCATGAACGAGGCTATGCTTGACAGACTGCTGCTTACTCCTGATCGTTTGAAAGGCATCGCGAGCGATGTTAAAACCGTCGCTGCTCTTCCTGACCCCGTTGGCGAGATCATCGAAGATCGAACGCTGCCCAACGGTTTGCGTCTGATGAAGAGACGTGTACCCCTCGGTGTAATCGGCAGTATTTATGAGAGCCGTCCCAATGTGACGGTCGATATCGCTGTTCTCTGCCTCAAGTCCGGCAATGCTGTTATTCTTCGCGGCGGCAAAGAGGCGCTTAATTCAAATAAAGCACTTGCCGGTGCCGTGCAGACTGCTGCGTATAATTCAGGCATACCTGCCGGCGCTGTTCAATTTATTGAATCAACGGATAAAAATCTGGTTGATCATATGCTGGGTATGAAAGATATTATAGATCTTATCGTCCCTCGCGGCGGCGCTGCCTTGATAAGGTTTGTTGCAGAGAACGCAAAAATGCCGGTGGTCACCGGCGGTATCGGCGTTTGCCATTTGTATGTGGACAAGAGCGCTGATCTGAGCAAGGCGGCTGCTATTGCCTATAATGCCAAAGTACAACGTCCGACCGTTTGCAATGCTCTTGACGCGTTGCTCGTTCATTCGGATATTGCGACCACGTTTCTCCCTCTGGTTGCTATGGAGTGGGGAAGGGCGAATGTTGAAATGCATTGTGATGAACGGGCGTACAAAATCTTAAAAGCAATGCCAGTGCTTAAAGTAATACCATCGGTAGCTGAGGACTGGGGGAAAGAATTTCTGTCACTTACCTGTGCAATAAAAGTTGTCGATTCTCTCGATGAGGCGATTGCTCATATAGATCGTTATGGCTCGGGACATTCCGAGGCGATCGTTGCTGAGGACAAAGTGTCGATAAATCGTTTTCTCGATGAAGTCGATGCGGCCTGCGTTTATGCTAATGCCAGCACACGGTTCACTGACGGCGGACAATTCGGCATGGGAGCCGAAGTGGGTATCAGCACGCAGAAAATGCATGCGCGGGGGCCGATGGCGCTTCGCGAGTTAACCAGTTATAAATGGATTATTATCGGAAACGGTCAGGTGCGGCCGTAACCGGTTATTCCAGTACTTTCTTCTGGATTGCTAATAGCTCCTTGATGCCTTTGTCGGCAAGGGTGAGCAGTGAATCAGCGCTTTTTCTGGAGAATGGTTTGCTCTCGGCTGTGCCTTGGATCTCCACGAAGTCACCTTTATCCGTCATCACTACATTGAAATCAACTGCAGCGCGGAAGTCCTCTGCATAGCAGAGATCCAGAAGTTCGTCCCCATCGACAATGCCGACGCTAGTAGCTGCGACGGCGCATTTTAATGGTACAGTCTTCAAAATTCCGCGTGATTTAAGTTTACGCAATCCCTGGGCTAATGCAAGATATCCGCCGGTTATCGAAGCTGTTCTTGTGCCGCCGTCTGCTTGAAGAACATCACAATCGATGGTTATTGTCCGTTCACCAATAGCGGTAAGATCGATGCATACCCGCAGGCTGCGTCCGATGAGACGTTGAATCTCCTGTGTTCTTCCGGCTACTTTGTCACCATAGACTGAACGTTGTGTCCGTGTATGTGTTGATCGTGGAAGCATAGCGTACTCAGCAGTTAACCATCCGGTGCCTTCTCCCTTTAAGAAAAGAGGCACTCTATCCTCAATACTTACCGTGCAGAGCACTCTGGTATTTCCGATTTCGATAAGGGTTGATCCTTCCGGATATGTGAGGTATCCCATCGTAATTTTTACGGGACGCATTTCATTGTTGACTCGACCGTCTACTCGTTTCATTTCCATTCTCTTTCTGTTCTTCTATTTTGCGGCAAGTATAACACTGATGCCGTATCGATGTCTTGACAATTCGGGAGTTCTTTTGCGGTTTATTTGTATTGTCTGGAGTAGATATGAAGTGTAGTATGGTCTTTGACGTGTTGCGCACTCCTTGAGTAAAATACATTTCTTCGAGGTGATAGGTGTTTGAGGTACTGACGGAAAAACTGAATAAGATTTTTTATACATTAACTAACCGCGGCAAATTGAGTGAAAAAGATATCGATGAGATGCTGCGTGAGGTCCGTTTGGCATTGCTGGAAGCGGATGTTAACTTCAAGGTTGTTAAACAGTTTCTTGATAGCGTGCGCGAACAGGCGGTCTCAGCCAAAGTCATTGAGAGTCTCTCTCCGGGTCAGCAAATAGTAAAAATTGTACATGCAGAGCTGATCAAGGTGCTTGGCGGTGAGGTTGTGCGTTTGCAGCCTGCAGTACACAGTCCATCGGTGATCATGCTGGTAGGCTTGCAGGGTGCGGGCAAGACAACAACGGCTGCAAAGCTCGCATTGCATTTAAAACAATCAGGACAGTTGCCGCTTCTTGTGGCTGCTGATACGCGTCGTCCTGCAGCTATTGACCAGCTTGTCACATTGGGAAAACAGCTTGATATTCCCGTTTTTCAGGAGGGTTCAAAGGAAGCACCTGTAGTGATTTGCCGTCATGCCCTGGAGCGTGCGAAAGCCATTGCCGCATCATGGCTTATTATCGATACACAGGGACGTCTTCATATTGATGAGCCGCTCATGGAAGAGCTTGCCCATGTGAAGGATGCTGTGCAACCGTCGGAGATTTTACTGGTGGTTGATGCGATGACCGGTCAGGATGCTGTGAGGGTGGCCGGCGAGTTCAATGCACGTCTTGGTTTATCAGGGCTTATTCTTACAAAAATGGACGGAGATGCGCGTGGCGGCGCTGTTTTCTCCATTAAATTTGTAACGGGTCTTCCGGTCAAATTTATCGGTATTGGTGAGAAGGCAAATGCTCTGGAGCCTTTTTATCCGGATCGATTGGCGTCGCGTATTCTGGGCATGGGTGATGTGCTGACGCTCATTGAAAAGGCGGAGAAGGCATTCGATGCCGAACAGGCAAAGAAGCTGGAGAAAAAGTTAAGGGCATCTGAATTTACGCTGGAAGATTTCCTGGATCAATTGAGACAATTCAAAAAGATGGGACCGCTGGAACAGGTTCTCGAAATGATGCCGGGCTTTTCAAAAGTATCCTCGCAGGTGAGGGATGGCGCCGGAG
>DNCV01000082.1 GCA_003484395.1 Dehalococcoidia bacterium | reverse complement strand
TATTTCTCGTTTAATTCACCATCACACTGATAAAGCGTTTTGTTGTGGTCAAAATTCGGGAAGATGACCCATTTGATTTCGCTGTTTTTTAAAGCGCCAAGCTTGCTTGCATCCAATGATCCCTCAATCGGAAAAAGACCGGGATATTTTGGACGTGGCACCTTCAGTATATCATGAATATGTTCACGATTAAGACGAATCTCATCTTCTATTTCAGGCTCGGTCAACAATGCGATATGTGTATGATGAGCATAGCCATAGATGGGATAAATCAGTCCGGAGTGATATGCCTTTTTCAATGCATTTAACGTTTCAGGCAGGAGATCAGTTATTTGATTCAGCAACTCGTTTGTAATCTCCAGAGATATCGGACTCTGCAGCTTCCAGGCAAAATTGACGAGCTCCATATAAATGTCGCGTCCCTCTGCACTGCGTCTCAGCAGCCAATTTTCGTCTTTCAATGCCTGCTTTAAATAGACGTCATCGATATTTTCGAGCAGTTTCTGCGGAAGTTCCCACGTTGGTTCATGAGCGTGAAAAGCCAGGATGACATATATCTCTTTCACGAATTCTCCTGTGATTGACCAAATGTGAGTTCAGAGCTTACTGTACTGTGTTCATTTAAATATTGCTGTTTTAATTTCCATGCCTTGCCGCTTTCCTGCCAGTTTCTGGTAGCTGTGATAAGGGAATTATAAATTGTACCTGCTTTTGTTAATTGATCCTTCGATAAATACTCACGCATTGTCTGAACAGCTTCAAAAAGCTTTTTAGCTCCAGCTTCAATCATGCCAGTGTCCCACCAGGGACGGCAGCTCGCCCACCAGTATTGACAGCTATGAAGCCCTTCATCCAAAAGCAAACGGACGGTCGAATAATGCTTTGAGCTCTCCGGCAGTTGATGGACAAGCTGTATGGCTAAATCAGTCAATTGCCATTGCATTGTGTGAATCTCATTGCCGGGATATGACCATTGCGGATATGGAATTCCTCTGTCCATTTCGTCTTCCCACGCGCTCCATGATGATGGCAATGGAAAGGCAGTATCTCCGGCAGAAAACAGTTGAGATAATTCCGAGATGGTGCAGGTTTGAGGACTTCCTTCATCAAAGACCTCCTGAAGCAATTTTTCCTGCCCCGGCCTGTGATGTCCGTAGATTTCTCCATCGGTTCCACTGAGTAAATAACAGTGTCTGTTAATTCTATCTGCGAGGGCATTGATAAATGATCGTTTATCAGGATATGTTCCGTATGTTAATCCGGCGCTGAACGGACGCTCCTTGAAAAAGACGCCGAACTCTTTCAATCCATTAATTCGATAAATGGTATCATCTTTTGCTACTCCCACCTTGCCTTGACAGGCGATTTCATCAACAATAATCCAGGAGAAACCGAATTCTGCGACGATTTTCGCTACATCAAAGCTATAACACATTTCGGGCGGAAAGAATCCCGCAGGCTTGTAGATGTCACCGAAGTAGCGCCTGTTTATTTTCATATTTAATTCTATCTGTCTTCGCACTTCACTTCCGGGAATCAGCGGCAGGATAGGATGGTACATAGCGCTCGCTGTAAACTCGATCTGTCCTCTTTCCGCCAGTCGCCCAAGTCCTTCAATGACACCTGAATAGCCATAACGGACAAGCTGTTCGGTAAGAACGGCGCTAATGTTCAGCGTTATTTTACCCGTTTTAGAATGTTCCAGGGTTGAGACGAGATTTTTATAACATTCCTCCGTTACCTTACGGACGATCTCTTCCGTTTGCGTAGGGGGTTGATAGATATGTAAAAAGTTTGCCCAATACATATTTATATGAGAGCTCCTTTTTTATTGACCGCGCATGATCACATTAGAGATAGATCACATCATCGGGATAATAAAGAGACAAGAACAGAAGCAAATAGTCTTTCACATGACGTGTTATCAGAAAGTTTTGCTTCACATGCTGATGTCCGTTTTGTCCGAGCCAATTGGCATATTCTTTATTTGTCAGTAATTGTCTGAGGGAATAAGCCGCTCCTTCAATACTATGGCATAATAAACCGGTAAATTTATGCTTTACCTGGAGTGTGATACCGCCGACGCCTGTAGCAACGACGGGTTTCTTTTTCCAAAGCGCCTCGCTTACCGTGAGGCCAAACCCTTCCTTAATGGATTTTTGCAGTATAACCGTTGCTGCTCGCTGGAGAGCATTTATCTCGATATCGCTCCCGGGAGGTATCAGCAGAACATGTATATCCGAATTTCCTGATGCGCGATCTTGCGCCTCCTTGAGCACCTCTTCAGACTCCGGATCGTCGGTGGCTGTTCCGCCTGCCAGTACCAGTTGGCAATCTATATTTTTCCTCACCATTTCAAAAGCAGCGATCACGCCGACCGGATCTTTGAGACGATCGAACCGAGACACTTGCAGTATCATCGGTTTATCCTGATTTAACTTGTATCTCGATAAAACAGAATGGATTATTTCGGCGGATAGCTCTTTGTTCTTATCGCTAAGAGGGTCAATAGACGGTGAAATTAAGAACTGCGGTATGGTCAGTTGTCTGGCAAAGTTGGGAGCGGAAAAAACCGCAGCATCATAGTGAATTATAAACCTGTGGAGAAAATTCCATACCGTTTCATCCGGAGACGATGCATCGATGTGACATCGCCATGCCCATTTTCGTCCGATGCGTTCTTTCTGATCCACAAGCGCTATCGGCTGCGGATCGTGAACGAAAATAATATCGCCGTAGAGCTTAAGATTTCTGGCATTTTGCCTCGTTGTTTCCATAAACAGGTCAAAATCATCAGAAGTGATGTTCTCTTGGACGCCGTGAATCGCATTGTGAATTTTTTTTGTAATGGTAAAAAATTCATTGTTTCCATGGATAACGTCCCATCTCATATCGACGCCAAGTTGGTTAACCAGAGGCACAAGATGATCCAGTATTTCCGCCACGCCACCGCCAACATACGTTGAGTTGATATTCTGAATAACTTTATTATTCAGGTTATCACCCAACATCCTCAATTCTTCTATATAGCTTCTGCCGACGATGGGTTCGTAGTCCTGAATCTTTGATTTGGATTGCTTATTATTGTTTTCTTCCATGTTTTTTCCTATAGCGTATGTTTTTCAACAATTTCGATAATGTTAGATCGAAGCCCTTCCAGCGTATACGTATATGGATCGAGATGTGCTATCTTATTTGCCAGGTCCTTGTCTCCAAGACAATCTTCAATCCATGCAGAGAAATCATTCGATCCTTTTTTCAGTCGTAGTCTCGCCTCAAAAATATGATAGAAGATGGAATCGATGGTTATTTTTTTCATAACCTCGATGAATTCTCTGAGGTCATGTGCTATATAGGACGTCGGCAATATTACAATTTTAGAGCGGATAAAATGGAAGGCCTCTCCTGATGGAGCTCTCCTGTCATCTGGGTTATGTGCCATATAGTCGGTGATAACACCGATAAGACGCATCTTCAAGGCGTCCAGTGATGGATAATCGAAAGCATCTATGCTAGCTAATCTCTCTCCGAGTATCTCATGTCCCAGACTATCGCTTACCCACAGCGCAAAGTCATTGGCCGGTTCCGGTGTTAAGTAGTTATGCTCTTCCAGGAAGTTGTGTGTATGATAGTAGATGATGGATTCGGATGCCCCCTTTAATAGTTCAGCGAGTTCCTGTAAATTATTGGCCTTGAGACCGGTCAATTGTTTAGAGGTGAGACGCGTATAGAAATGGAATGGAGAAGATGCCTTTTTCAAGGGGTGACCGTAATTGATTACCCTCGTCCTGGCAAGGACAGTATTGGGAATAATGGTAAGGCTCCCCTCCAAGGTCTTTATCTCTGTGTTTCTCCAGTTCAATGCAGTTATGTAGCCAGATTCTCCTGTCTCCGTCTCTATGAAATCTCCCTTTTTTATCTGTTCGCTCCATGCAATATTTGCTCCGTAGAATAGATTAGGCAACGTATCTCGCAAAGCGAAGACGGCAACCAGCAGTGCAGCTGCCAGTAGCAGGATAAGTGGAGTAGTCGGCATTCCCCAGATATCAAGGATTATCAGCAATCCAACGATAATGACTGTTACCCTGACAATATTTACCATTAACGGTATTTGCGCACGGAACAACTCTCGTTTCGTTAAATAAAATTTGATTAGTTTTTCACACAGAGTAATTATCGCCAGCATAATTGATATCAGAAATAACGTGGATACTATTCTCCCTGCGATTAATTTATACTCCGGGTCGAGGACAGAAACGTATACTGCGAGATATAGTCCCAGAAGAATAAACCAGTGAAGAAAAGGGTTACGGAACGTTTCGATAACCAATTGGGTGCCGAACCATTTGCTTTTTAAACTCCATCGATTGAAGGCATCGAATGATTTTCTTCTCAGCCATATACCGACAATATACGCAGTGAGAAAGGTTAAAACCGGTATTACTATCAGAAGCCAGTTATTGAATAACCATTGTATCAATTCGGTCATTGAAACACTTCCTTAGAGTTTTATCCTTGAAGTTGACATAATATATTTCATTAGAGTTCATTTAACTATATCACATAAAGAGCCTGTCAATGATTTTATTTTGTATGTCTCTGGCGGCAACAAGCTTGTGATAATAATCTGTTTTAATCTGTGTATCTGTTCCACTTAGGTTAATCGCTCTGTAAGCATTGACGATGACACGCCACTGTTCAATAAGCCCCATATGTATTAGATTAATATCCCACATTGGCCTTCGGCTTGCCCACCAGAACTGGCAGCTATGCAGAGCTCTATCCAGTAACCCTCGTGCGATAATTGCAAACTTTCTACTCTCATCATTGTCGCTATCTTTCAATGCTTGTTTCACAACATCAATGCAAATACCAATATGCTCCCATTGCAAACGATGAATTTCATTATCTTTATGTTGCCACAGCGGGAAGGGATTGCCTGTGTTAATGTCCTCCCTTTCCGTGCTCCATGATGATGAGATAGGCTCTACGGGATATCCTGTGGGAAATGCATCTAATAATTCACTTATGGTTACGGCTCGAACTTCATTGGTTAAATCTCCATTCGCCAACAACATATCTTCCCGTAGCGCCAGAGGTGTAATCTGTTTATAGGTGTCAAAAGTATGTACTGTCGGTTGAATTTCCTCATAAACCTCTGCTAAAAATAGCTTCTCCCAATGTTGTATGTGATGTCCGTATGTCTCGGCGTCCATGGCAGTAACAACATAGATGTCATCTTTGCCTTGCTTGATTTGTCGTAAATTTTGTAAAAATTCTGCTGGATTCATTTCCTGGAAGCTGATTTTATTACTGATTATATTATCTCTGAAAAGAACCTTGAGCAGTTTTTGTCCACGGCGTATTGAGTGAATCTTATCAAGCGGCCATTTCGTTTGACAGGCAATACCACTCACAATAATCCATTTGAATCCCGAATCGATTACCGACTGCGCTATATCAGGTGAATAGCACAATTCAGGAGGAAAGAAACCGGATGGCTGATATATCTTACCGAAAAAATGCCTGTTTGTTATAGTATTGAGGTGTATCTGTCTTTCGCTCTCTTCCTTTGGGATTAGAGGGAAAATGGGATGATATTTGCCGCTACCGGTAAATTCAATTTGACCTCTCTCCGCAAGCTCTTTGAGCCCCTGAATAACATCGTTGTGTCCACACTCATAAAGCATCTCGGTCAGGACGCCATTTATATTAACTGTTGCTTTCGCATAACGATGCTGACGGAAGACCTCGATAAGAGGTCGATAAGATTCATCGCAAATCTTTCGAAGCACTTCGGGAAGCTGTGTCGGCGGCTGATAGAAGTGTAGTAGCTGTGCCCAGTAAATCATCAGCTATTCTCCGTCATTTTTCTGCGTGTTTTTTGTAAAACTTTTTTGTAAGCCATCTCGTATTTCATTGCTGAAGTCCGCCATGAGAAATCGATGTTCATGATCCTTTGCATCGCTTTTCCCCAAGCCTTTTTTTTATTATTATAGGCATGCAACGCATCCTGGACTGCGAATAACAGGGCTTTTGAATCATAATCACAGAAGACAAACCCCCTGCCTTCGCTGAGATCAGAAGTCAATACCGGTACGGTTTCGATCAATCCTCCTGTATGACGCACGACCGGCAATGCCCCGTAGCGCATAGCAATAAGCTGTCCGAGTCCGCAGGGTTCGAAACGTGATGGCATGAGAAATAGATCACAGCCTCCATAAATGAGATGAGCTAACGGATTATCAAAATCTGTAAACGTCGCTAATTGACCAGGATATTTAGCAGCGAAACGGCTCAACATACGTTCATAACGTCTTGCGCCTTGGCCAAGAATAGCGATTTGTGCCTTTTCATTTTTCAATATTCCGTCAACAGCTTTTTTAAATATATCGAAACCCTTCTGCTCTTCCAGACGTTGTACCATACCGATTAATGGAATATCCGGCTGCTGCGCCAAATGGCCTCTCTTTTGAATAGCCGCTTTATTTTTAAGCCTGTTTTTTAACGTAGAAGTGGAATAATTCGCTTGAAGATGAACATCTTTTCCCGGATTAAATTCCGTATAATCAATACCGTTCACAATCCCTATAAGTGATCGTTTTCTATATTGTAATAAGGATTCAAGTCCATTCCCGTGATCGATGGTAAGAATTTCTTTGGCATATGTTTCACTTACTGTAGTAATCAGATCAGCCCATAGAATCCCCCTGCTCAAGAAGTTGCGAGGCGGTTGAGGAGCGCTATTCGAGATTTTCGTTGCTGTTTTTTCAAGATCACGTCCTATAACAGAGGCTTTCTCAAACTCTCCCTGATATGCAAGATTGTGAATTGTAAAGACAGTGCCATATGAATATCCCATTGTTTTCAGCCACATGACAATTAACGCTGTGTGCCAATCATGACAATGAATGATATCTGGCTGCCACTTGAGTTGCGGTATTAGCTCAGCAGCAGCCTTTGAAAAATAGTAATAACGTTCAATGTCATTATTCCCGTATATTTCATTACCGCCAAAATAATCGGGCTGTTCTATAAGATAGAGCGGTATATTGTTTTTGAGGCCTGCTGCGTAAAGGCGGCTCACACCGGTTTTACTCGAAATATGTCGTTTAACTATGGTTTTCCCTGGTTGTGAATAACGATCGAGGTCAATGCTGCCGTATTTCGGCATCATTATCCTGACATCATGTCCCAGTTGAATCAAAGCCTTCGGCAAGGAACCAACGACATCGGCTAATCCACCTACTTTGGCATAGGGAGTTGCCTCTACCGCAACAAACAGGATTTTCATTCTGATATAGAACACTCCCTGTTTTTAAAAATGCGGTAATCTATTGATGGGAAAATCATATCTTTCTCCCAGAACTGTTGAAGCAAATTCTCTGCCGAAGAATCATTCCTGCCTGATTCGATGATATGAGCGAGTCTATAGAATCTCCCCACATGTCCTTCATAATGATCAGGATCTGAATAATACCCGAAACGGGCTATCGCATACTCTTTAGCCTGTCCTGTCGTTATCAGAAAAGCCCAATCACTCGATTGAAGCAAAAGCAATTCTCTGGCTGCCTGATTAAGAACCCGTTCCAAAAATCCCGTAGCATGGGGATGTGCTTCGATTAGCTCCTCCATCTTTAGTGCAGCAGCTTGCACAATTGGCATCATCCAGCAATTATCTGCATTAGCCCAGACAAAATGCCCTCCATTCATTCCCCAGGAACTTTCCGGAAGCGAAATAGCTTCTTGTGGGGGGTGTTGTATAATGAATTCATGTGCAGCGCTCAATTCTACTACTTCACTTCGGGCAAGTATCTGTAAAACGCGTTTCAGCCAGTCTACACCCTCAAACCACCAGTGCCCGAATAACTCGGTATCATACGCTGAAGAAATTATGCCGTATTTTCCATTAGTCTGGTAATAGTCGAGAAGCAGAGATTCGATAAGTCCTGCATAATGTTTGCTGTGCTCCTCAACACGTTGGGCAGCCCAGTATGGATCGTAGTAATCTTTGAGCGCCAAATCAACGTTAAGCCCGGTCACTTTCCAATACTGCAATCCTGAAATGCCGTCTCTTTTATGAAATTCCCGGTAATTGAAGTCCCCAGGATATCCCCATTCTGCTGACCAAACCTGCATACTTGTCTGGTTATTCCTGCCGATAACAGCCACATCGCTGGAATCAACCAGATATGGCAAACATGTCGTTTTCTGCGTTGATTTGCTACAGGAAACAGGAGGTAAAACATAACGTCTCGGTATATTACTATACGGTCCTAAAACTCGTTCTTGAGCTTTCCCGACGGGCTGTCCTCCTTCTATTGTATGAGTCTCCGCAAAAAAGTTGTCGATGCCCATCTGTGATAGATAATGTTCCAATCCCGGCTTACGGTATCTTTTGCCTGCAACCTCAGTATAATAAGAGGGACGATAGCCACATTCAGGTAACCAGAACGATTTGGGATTTGAGTTAAAGTAGTGTTTGTAGGTTTCAATTCCGGTTGCTACTTGAGCATATATAGAAGAATCTCGCTCCAAAAGAGGCAAATATGCATGAGTCGCAGCGCTGGTAGCTATCTCAAGATACCCTTCATCCTGTAGTTTTTTGAATGCCAGCATAATATCTCTTTGAAACCTGTTTCTGAAAGCTTCGAGTATCTGTTGATATCTGTCCAGATAAAAACGGGATAGATAGAGAAGATGTCCCTCCTCCGTCTTTTCAAAACGACAGACATCTGCCTGTGCGCGATTTAACCTATCAACCAGATATTCTTCAATATGGTCGATGACCAGAGGATCGCTCAACTGCTCCATAAGCACCGGCGTGATGCTCAGCGTCAATTTGAAGGGACAATTTTCCTCTTTGAGATCATAGAGCGCTATGAGTAACGGTATATACGTGCCGAGCGCTGCTTCATGAATCCATTCTTCTCCGTGCGGCCAGCGGCCGGCATTACGGCAATAAGGAATATGCGCATGTAAAACAAAAGTAAAAGCGCCAATCTTCATCATAATGTTTGATAATAGCTCCTTTTTATTTATTTCAAAGCTTTAATGACATGTTGTTTGGGGACAACGACAATGCCCGTTTCCGAGATCGTGCAGCCCTGCTGTTTATCTTTTTCTTTATCGAATCCAAGTGATGCCCCAGATTCGATATGGACATGCTTATCGATAATTGCCTTTTTTATATGCGCATGTGGTTCAATGACCACATCTTCGAAAATTACTGTATCCTCAATGACAGAACCTCTTTCGACGATGACATTTGGTGATAAAACAGATCGTATTACAGTTCCGGCGCTAATAATACAACCTTTAGAGACGATCGATTCGGTTGCGTTACCACCCAGAACAAATTTGGAAGGCGGGGAATTTCTTTCATACGTTCTTAATGGCCATTTGATACCATAGAGATTGAAACTGGGATCAACGCCGATAAGATCCATATTAGCTTCGTAATAGGAGTCAATGGTACCGACATCTCTCCAATAAGAAGAATCGCGTGTTCTTTTGGCCAGAACAGAGAATCTTTTCCCATCTTTGTATTGCACGATGAAATCCTCGATTTTGTTCCATTTTTCAAAATCATAAACAAATACAGCCCGATTGCCTTGAATCATTTGAGGGATGATATTTTTACCGAAATCGTCTCCGGGCTCCTGCAGCGCTTTTTGCAGTACACCGACTGTAAAAATATATACTCCCATCGAACCTAGCGCATACTCCGGCGAGCCTGGAATCGTTTTCGGGTTTAATGGCTTCTCCTCGAACCCGAGCAGCCTTGAGTTTGCATCGATCTCGAGTACTCCCAATGCCCCTGCTGCCTGTTCCTTGGGGACTCTAACCGCACATACTGACAAGTCGGCCTTTTTCTTAACATGATAATCTACCAGTTGCTGGTAGTTCATTTTATAGATATGATCGCCCGAAAGGATAAGCACATATTCCACATTTTTTTCTTCTATTAAATCCAGATTCTGTCTTAGCGCATCGGCCGTTCCTCTGTACCAGTCTGTCCCTGTTTTTTGCTGGGCTGGTACGTTATAGACAAACTCACCGAGACGTGAGCCGGAGATATTCCAGCCTTCAAAAACATGCTGGTTTAATGAACCGGATCGATATTGCGTAAGGATATAAATCCTGCGGATACCGGTATTGACACAATTGCTGAGCGTGAAATCAATAATGCGATATTTGCCTCCGAAAGGAACGGAAGGTTTAGATCGCATCATTGTCAACGGATACAGTCTTTGCCCACCGCCGCCAGCCAGTATTATTGCCAGCACTCTTCCCATGCCAAGGCCTCCGAACGTTATTATTGTATCATATTGTATAATTGTGAAAATTCTCTCGGATGCTTTTATCAGGCATCTGCCAATTATCCCTGATGATGCGCCAGAAAATATCGACCGAAATGTGCATACGAAGAAGTGCGTTTATCAGAGAGCTAATTATAGTTTTTAATGTGACAGTACCAAGATGTAAGTATACACTTACATATGATTTTCGGCAAGCTTTTGTATCTGTCATAACCGCCTGACAAAAAGATGATAAACTGATAGTTATGAATACTGAATGTTCACAGATGTATACACTCGCTCGTCTATATAATATACAGGTTGCTTATTATGACATGAATCGGCATCGAAAGAATGCTTCAGTCGATTCATTGCTGGCAACGCTGCGAACTTTTGGCGCTCCTCTTAACTCAATAAAAGATGCTGCGTTTGCAATAAAGGAACGCTATCAGCAAATCTGGGAACAAAAGACGGAACCTATTGCAGTTGCCTGGGATGGTAATGTGCTGCCAGTCAAGATACGCTTACCTGCAAGATTGCAAGACAAACCAACAACTGTAGATATCGTACTGGAAAACGGCGAATATCACAGATGGCATGTACAGGATAGAAACAATACGCTTCCAATCTCACAGGTTGCTGAGGTGAACGGAGTTGACTATGTGGTTAAACGTCTGGTTCTGCCTGTAAAAGTGCCTTTCGGATATCACTCTATGACGGTGGAGATTGGGGGCAAGCCGAGCGATATTCTGCTGATCTCAGCCCCAGGAAAGGCTTATTCAGTTACAGATAAAGCTGATTCTCTTAATTGGGGAATATTTGCGCCGCTCTATGCATTGCAATTCAATAATAACTGGGGAGGGGGCGATTTCTCCTGTCTGGAGAGTTTAGCCAACTGGGTACGTAATATGGGTGGCAATACAATTGCCACATTGCCGCTGTCAGCGAGTTTTTATGAGCGCGCAAGCGATCTTAGCCCGTATTCTCCGGCAAGCAGAATGTTTTGGAATGAAGTATATATTAACCTGAATGAAATCGATGAATTAAAGGAATGCCCGTCTATCCGAAAGATTATCTCGTCTCACAGCTTCCAAACTGAATTATCCGATTTGCGTGAATCTTCTCGCTTTGATTATCGCAAACAAATGCAGTTGAAGCGTCAAGTGTTAGCCGAGTTATCCGACCATATTTTCTCTGATAATTCAAGATTGGCTATTACCTGCCTTGATTTCGTAAAGGAAACTCCGGCTGTTGAAGCGTATGCTGAATTTCGGGCAAGTTGTGAAAAATATAAGGCTCATTGGCCTGCATGGCCGTCGCCGCAGCGAGATGGCACGCTGTGCAAAGAAGATTATGATGAACGAAACAAACAGTATCACATTCTGGTACAATGGCTTGCCGATCGGCAGCTCAAATCCGTTTCTGAAAAGATTAAAAGTCAGGGCATGCATTTATATTTCGACTTGCCATTGGGCGTTAATCCTGATAGTTATGATGTTTGGCGATATCGAGATGCTTTTCTAACAGGGGTTTCAGCAGGAGCTCCTCCAGATGCCTTTTTTACTCGAGGACAGAATTGGGGTCTTCCACCACTGCATCCTGAAACTATTCGTAAACAGGGATATAAATACTATATTCATTGTCTACGACACAATCTCAAATATGCGAGCATTTTGCGTATAGATCATATTATGTCTTACCATCGGCTTTTTGTTATTCCACATGGATTTACCGCAAGTGAAGGAATTTATATTCGTTATACTGCTTCGGAATATTATGCCCTTATTACCCTGGAGTCTCATCGCCATAAAACAGTAATTCTTGGAGAAGACCTGGGGACAGTACCTGAAGCAATAAGACATACCATGAGACGGCATAATCTCTGTCGCCATTATGTGGTTCAGTATGAGATTGTGCCGGACAAAGAAAAATCATTCGCGTCAATTCCATCAAATGTGGTAGCCAGTCTTAATACTCATGATATGCCTACCTTTGCAGGCTTTTGGCGGGGAGATGATATTAGACAGAGAAAGGTGCAAGGATTGTTGGACGAAGAAGGAGTAAAGAAGGAACTCAACAAACGAAAGAAAGTACGAGAACTCATTATCAAATCATTGGGGGGAAAAGGATTAATCAAACTGTCCCGGTCGGATGTTGATGAAATTATAAAAGGCATATTGGTGTTATTGAGTTCCAGTGAGGCATGTTTAGTGTTGGTTAATCCGGAGGATTTATGGCAGGAAATGAGGCCTCAAAATATTCCAGGCACTATAGATGAGTATACCAATTATTGCAGGCGTTTCCAGTTCGCTTTCGAGGAGTTCTCCCAAATGCAGGGAGTAAGGAGGACTCTTAGCGAAATTTCATGGAGAAGAAAGATAAGAGATGAACGGCAGGACCAGTAAAGAAGCGGAGGATAACTTCCGTTTCAAAAAAAATAATAAAGCGAATTACACTGAGATGTCTTTAACCGAGCAAGATATGAATCGATTTGCTCAGGGAACTCATAATCAACTGTACAAAAAACTGGGCGCGCACCATGCCACTATTGAAGGTGTTGACGGCACATATTTTTCAGTGTGGGCACCGAATGCAGAATGTGTATCTGTAATAGGGACCTTCAATGATTGGGATTGGACAATGCATCCATTGGATGCTCAGGGCAAATCCGGCATATGGCAGCGCTTTGTGCCGGGAGCGGTAAAAGGTGACCTTTATAAGTATCATATCATTTCAAAATATAGTAACTATATAGTGGATAAAGCAGATCCGTTCTCCCTGTTCAATGAGACGCCGCCGAATACAGCATCAGTAATCTGGGATTTAGATTATACATGGAGCGATCAAGATTGGATGAAGCGCCGCTGTAATGCAAATTCATTGAACGCTCCCGTTTCTATTTATGAAGTTCATCTCGGTTCGTGGATGAAGGTTATCGATGACAAGAATAGTTTCCTGTCTTATCGGGAAATGGCCTTAAAATTGACGGAATATGTAAAAAAGATGTGCTTCACTCACGTTGAATTCATGCCTGTCATGGAACACCCTTTTTTTGGATCCTGGGGATATCAGATAACCGGATACTTTTCCCCTTCAAGCCGCTACGGGTCGCCCCAGGATTTCATGTATCTTATCGATTATCTGCATCAGCATGGCATCGGTGTGATTCTCGATTGGGTTCCATCACATTTTCCAGACGATGAGCACGGACTTGGTTTCTTTGATGGCACACATTTATATGAGTACGATGATCCCCAAAAGGGTTTCCATCCTGATTGGAATAGTTTCATTTTCAATTATGGTCGGCATGAAGTAAAAAGCTTTCTCATGAGCAATGCCTTGTTCTGGCTCGATAAGTATCATGCTGACGGGTTACGCGTTGATGCAGTGGCTTCCCTTCTCTATCTGGATTATTCACGCAAAGAGGGAGAGTGGACACCAAATAAATACGGCGGTCGCGAGAATCTGGAGGCAATCGACTTTCTGCAACGTCTCAATGAAGCCGTCTATCAAAATTATCCGGATGTGCAAACCTTTGCCGAGGAATCGACGGCATGGCCATTGGTTTCGCGACCAACATATCTCGGCGGACTGGGATTTGGTATGAAATGGGATATGGGATGGATGCACGATACGCTGGATTATATGTGCAAAGACCCTGTCTACAGAAAATATCACCACGACCGTCTCACCTTCCGCATGCTGTATGCTTNNCACAAAGAGCTTCCTGCCATAACAAGCTGACCTTTCGTATGCTCTATGCATATTCCGAAAACTTTGTACTTCCTTTATCACATGATGAAGTCGTCTACGGAAAAGGTTCGTTATTAAATAAAATGCCGGGAGATGAATGGCAAAGATTTGCCAATCTGCGACTTCTGCTCGGTTATGCCTATACTCAGCCCGGCAAGAAACTCCTCTTCATGGGAGATGAATTCGGACAGGAAAGCGAATGGAATCACGATGGAAGCCTGGACTGGCATCTGGTGACATCGAAATATCATAAAGGCATTCAGTTGCTGGTAAAAGAGCTCAACAGGTTGTATTCTAACGAACCAGCGCTACATGAACTGGATTTCAACCCTGCAGGATTTGAATGGATCGATTGCAATGACTCTGCTCACAGTGTTGTCACATTTATTCGCAAAGACCAGTCTGAAAAAAACACTGTGTTGGTGATATGCAACTTCACACCGGTCGTTCAGCATAACTACCGTGTCGGTGTCCCATTTGATGCATTCTGGGCAGAAATACTCAATAGCGATGCAGTAGAATACGGTGGCAGCGGGCAG
>DNCV01000009.1 GCA_003484395.1 Dehalococcoidia bacterium | reverse complement strand
CCAAAGAGGAAATACATCCCTCCTCCGGACCATCCCTGGAGAAGATTCAGCCTCCAGACTCAACGCATGAGCCAGGCATTACCGGTATGAGGTCATCGGAGGACATTTCTAATGAGTTAAAGTAGGGGACATTTCTAACGAGTCTTGACAGGGAGATGCATGATACTTGCATCTGCATATCAGATATGGTATCTTCTACATTCTGTTGTCTGTGAGCATCGATTGCTACATTGGGAGAGATGTGGTTTGAAATTGACATTGAGCGATTTAATATGCTATAGTATTACTTTGTTTGCT
The DNA here is from genome assembly GCA_003484395.1 of Dehalococcoidia bacterium. Classification (GTDB taxonomy): domain Bacteria; phylum Chloroflexota; class Dehalococcoidia; order GIF9; family UBA5629; genus UBA5629. Next base: position 4,130 of record DNCV01000009.1, on the reverse strand, counting down.
GTCCATTAGCTTTAGGCGATAGTGCCCGATCGAGCCGGCTGGTTAGCCGGGGTCTGTGCTGATGTGAGGCATAGGTCCGGCGCTGACTAGGTGGCTTTTTCATTGTCAGTGCGACTGCACAGCAAAATAGTAGATAAAAAATAATAGAGGGACGCAGAGAAAACGATGCCAACAACGAATCAACTGGTGCGAAAAGGTCGGCATAAGCCGATTAAAAAGACAAAGGCGCCTGCTTTAGCTGTTTCATACAATACGCTGAAGAACAAGGTGCGGCATGATGCCCGCTCGCCACAAAAACGCGGCGTTTGCGTGCAGGTCAAAACAATGACGCCGAAGAAGCCGAACTCTGCGTTACGCAAGATAGCCCGTGTGCGGTTGACCAATCACGTCGAGGTAACTGCGTATATTCCGGGTGAAGGACATAATCTGCAGGAGCACTCGGTAGTTCTGATTCGTGGCGGAAGGGTCAAAGACCTTCCAGGTGTTCGTTATCATATTATAAGAGGGACGCTTGATTCTGCCGGCGTTGAAAAACGCAAACAAGGAAGAAGTAAATATGGAGCGAAGAGGGGAAAGCAGGCTGCAGCAGGGAAGGCAGCGAGTTAAACGGGGGATTATATGCCGAGACGAGGAATAATCATAAAAAGAACTGTGGCTCCCGATGCTAAATATGGGAATGCTACTATTTCCCGGTTTATGAATCGGGTTATGCGCGATGGTAAAAAATCCACGGCTGAGAAGGTCGTGTATGCTGCTTTTGGTATTATCGAGTCGCAGGCCAAATCGAACCCGGTCGATGTCTTTGAGCAGGCGCTAAAAAACACTACACCTTTACTCCAGGTTAAATCCAGGCGTGTTGGTGGCGCAAACTATCAGGTTCCGGTGGAAGTGAAATCGGATAGAGGTATGATGCTGGCAATGCGGTGGATTCTGGATTACTCTAGATCACGCAGTGGGAAATCAATGGCCAGCAAACTTGCTGCAGAGATTATGGATGCTGCGAAAGGCGAGGGGTCGGCAGTGAAGAAGCGTCAGGATACACATAAAATGGCTGAGGCCAATAAGGCGTTTGCGCATCTCCGATGGTAATAACGATTCATACTACTACAAAAGAAGCGACTGGAGCAAAAGGGAAAAATGCTATGGTGAGGGCGTTTCCTCTGGAGAATATACGCAATATCGGCATTATTGCACATATAGATGCCGGCAAAACGACGACAACTGAGCGCATCCTGTTTTATACGGGACGTACGTATAAGATCGGCGATGTCGATGATGGCACGACGGTCATGGATTTCATGATCCAAGAGCGCGAACGCGGAATTACGATACAATCTGCGGCAACGATGTGTCAATGGCAGGGCTATCGTATCAATATCATCGATACCCCGGGACATGTTGATTTCACTGCTGAAGTCGAGCGCAGTTTACGTGTGCTTGACGGCGGCGTTGTTGTCCTTGATGCAGTGGCTGGTGTGGAAGCGCAGTCCGAGACAGTATGGCGGCAGGCTGATCGTTATCATGTGCCGCGCATCTGTTTTATTAATAAAATGGACAGGGTTGGCGCTGATCTTCATCGTACTATTGGTATGATAAAGCAGCGTCTCCGTGCCAATCCTGTGGCAGTCCAGTTGCCGATCGGCAAAGAGGGCGAGTTCAAAGGCATTGTCGATCTTATTCAGAAGAAAGCGTGGATATTCGGTGATGATTCAGGTGTTACGATTACTGAGGTTCCGATTCCTGCAGATATGAACGATGACGTTAATGCATATCGCCAGGAGTTAATCGAGAAGGTGGCTGAGGGCGATGATAAAATTCTGCATTTGTTCCTTGAAGATAAAGAAGTGCCGCCCGAGGATATTCAGGTTGCATTACGCAGATTAACGGTGGCCAGCAAAATTGTGCCGGTATTCTGCGGCACGTCTCTCAGAAATAAAGGCGTTCAACCATTGCTTGATGGCGTAGTCAACTACCTGCCATCTCCACTTGATGTTCCTCCGATTAAAGGTACATCTTCGGAGACGGGAGAAGATATTGTACGTGAAACGAACGATGCCGCCCCGTTCTCGGCTATCGCTTTCAAGGTCGTCTCAGATCCGTATATGGGTCGACTTGTTTATTTCCGCGTTTATTCAGGCAAGGTAAAGGCAGGTACCCAGGTACTCAATGCGACGAAGGGGCACAAAGTACGCATAGGCAGACTTGTGTTCATGCATGCCAATCGCCGTGAAGAAGTTGAAGAAGTCGATACCGGCGCTATTGCAGCAACCCTGGGGCTGAAAGATACGTTTACCGGGGATACCCTGTGCGATATTGATAAACCGATCGTTCTGGAATCGATTCGCTTCCCGGAACCGGTTCTGGCAATGGCAATAGAACCGAAGACGAAAAGCGATCTCGATAAATTGGGAGAAACGCTCAATAAACTTTCGGATGAAGATCCGACGTTCCAGATACGAACTGAGCCTGATACCGGCCAAACACTAATCTCAGGTATGGGTGAGTTGCATCTGGAGGTGTTGATAGATCGTATTCAACGAGAATTCAATGTCGGCGTCTCTGTCGGCAAACCTCAGGTATCCTATCGTGAAACTGCTACTGTTGCTGCCGAAGCCCAGGGCAAATTCGTAAGACAAACGGGTGGCAGTGGTCAATACGGCGATGTATGGCTTAAGGTTGAGCCTGGCGAACCCGGCAGTGGATTTGTATTTTTTGATAAAGTCAAAGGTGGTGCAATACCACGTCAGTATATTTCAGCCGTGGAGCATGGTGTAAAGGAAGCGTTGGATAGCGGTGTTGTTGCCGGATATCCGGTGGTTGATGTTAAGGTTACAGTATATGACGGCAGCTATCATGAAGTTGATTCTTCAGAAATGGCGTTTAAAATGGCAGGATCGATCGGGTTTAAAAATGCACTGAGCAAAACGAAACCCGTTATTATGGAGCCGATTATGGAGCTTGAAGTGGTTTCGCCGGCACAATTCCTTGGGGATGTTATCGGCGATGTAAATTCCCGTCGAGGTCAGATCGAAGGCATTGAAACACACGGTGATACCAGCGTTCTCAAAGCCTATGTGCCGGTTGCTGAGACGTTCGGATATGCGACTGCTTTGCGATCGTTGACCCAGGGCAGAGCCACGTCTTCGCTCCAGTTCCATGCATATAAGCAGGTGCCGGCAAATATCGCCGAGCAAATCACCGCGCGCGTTAAGGGGAGATAAGTGCCAAAACAGAAGATTCGTATTAAGGTTAGAGGTTTTGATCACAGACTGGTTGATCAGTCTGCGGAGCAGATTGTTGAGACGGCGGAACGAACCGGTGCGGCTGTAGCTGGCCCGGTGCCTCTTCCGACCAGAATTGAGAAATATTGCGTGCTCAGATCTCCGTTTATCGATAAGGACTCCCGTGAGCAGTTTGAAATTCGCACTCATAAAAGGCTCATCGATATACTGGAGCCGACATCAAAGACTATTGACGCATTAACGCAGCTCCAACTGCCCTCCGGCGTAGAAATAGATATAAGGTTGTAAAAATGATTCCTGGAGTGATTGGTAAAAAATTAGGTATGACGCAGCTTTATCAGGATACTGGTGAAGTCGCAGTAACGGCAGTTCTGGCCGGCCCTTGCTATGTGACGCACGTTAAAACGGCGGAAAAGGACGGTTACAACGCAGTTCAACTGGGTTTTGAGGAGTCGAAACGTCTCAGTGATGCTGAGAAAGGTCACCTGAAAGATATGAAAGCCTTGAAGCATCTCCATGAATTTCGCGTTGATGCTGTTGACTCTGTCAAGGTGGCACAGGTCGTTGATGTTGATGTGTTTAAACCCGGTGATAAAGTTGATGTCATCGGTATCTCAAAAGGGAAAGGGTATGCCGGCGGAGTAAAACGCTATCACTTCAGCGGTGGGCCCAAGACACACGGTCAGTCCGATCGCCATCGCGGCCCCGGTTCAATCGGATCAGGCACTACGCCGGGCAGGGTGTTGAAGGGACTGAAGATGGCAGGGCATATGGGGCATGACCGGGTTACGGCGAAAAATTTACAGATTGTTGATGTAGATACTGATCGACACGTGCTGTTGATTAAAGGTGCGATTCCCGGCTGGAAAAAGGGTATAGTGTTTGTCA
>DNCV01000036.1:7949-17131 GCA_003484395.1 Dehalococcoidia bacterium | reverse complement strand
GGTGCCGGAGTGGTTAATCGGAACAGACTGTAAATCTGTCGTCAGAAATGACTACGTAGGTTCGAACCCTACCCCCTCCACCAGCAGAATAACTGTCAATCATGGAATGAAATTATTGAGCTTGTAGATAAAACAGGGGAAATAGTATATAATTAGCATTCACAAATAAATAAATGCTCGTTTGCCCACATAGCTCAGTCGGTAGAGCACGTTCTTGGTAAGAACGGGGTCATCAGTTCGAATCTGATTGTGGGCTGGATGTTAAAGAAGAAGGAGGTTTCTCTAAAAATGGCAAAGAAGGTTTTTGAACGTACTAAACCGCATCTTAATGTGGGTACTATCGGACATGTTGATCACGGAAAGACGACATTAACAGCGGCGATCACCTTGGTTTTGTCGAAACAGCCGGGAATCAGCACTCAATTCAGGGCATTCGATTCAATTGATAACGCTCCTGAAGAGAAAGCCCGTGGTGTGACGATCGCAATCGCTCACGTTGAATATGAAACTGCGAAAAGACATTATGCGCATGTAGACTGTCCGGGACATGCCGACTATATCAAGAATATGATTACCGGTGCGGCTCAGATGGATGGAGCTATCCTCGTAGTGAGCGCTCCCGATGGTCCCATGCCTCAGACAAGAGAACATATCCTTCTTGCACGCCAGGTGGAAGTGCCTTCGATCTTGGTTGCATTGAATAAAGTTGATTTGATGGAAGACGCCGAATTGCTTGAGCTTGTCGAGCTTGAGTTGCGAGAGGCACTGTCCAAACAGAAGTTCCCTGGCGATAAGACGCCAATCGTGAGAGTAAGCGCTCTTAAAGCTTTGGAATGCGGTTGCGGCAAGCCTGAGTGCCAGTGGTGCGGTGGCATTTTGAAGCTTATGGATGCCGTTGACGAGTGGGTTCCGTTGCCGGTAAGACCGAAGGATAAGCCGTTCCTCATGCCTGTCGAAGACGTCTTCGGCATTAAAGGTCGCGGTACGGTAGTTACCGGCAGAATCGAAAGAGGTATCGTTAAGGTCGGTGATGAAATAGAGATCGTCGGTATTCGCGAAACGAAGAAAACCGTCGTTACGGGTGTCGAAATGTTTCATAAGCTGTTAAATCAGGGTGAACCCGGCGATGCGGTTGGCTGTTTGCTTCGCGGCATTGAACGTGATGATATTGAGCGCGGCCAGGTGCTGGCAGCACCTGGATCGATTAAACCTCACAGCCACTTTGAAGGTGAGGTTTATGTGCTGGCGAAAGAGGAAGGCGGACGGCATACACCGTTCTTCACCGGATATAAACCTCAGTTCTTCATCAGAACGATGGATGTTACAGGACAGGCCGAACTGCCGAAAGGTGTTGAAATGGTTATGCCCGGCGATAATATCAAGATGACAATCAAACTAATCTACCCGGTTGCGCTTGAGCAGGGTGTCAAGTTCGCCATCAGAGAAGGTGGCAGGACAGTTGGTGCTGGCGTTATCAGTAAAGTTTTGGAGTAATCATGGCAAAGAAGAAAGGCGATATTCGCGGAGTCATTACGTTGGCCTGTACCGAGTGCCAGGAGAGAACGTATACTTCTCAAAAGAATAAAAAGAATGATACACAGAGGCTGGAGATAAAGAAGTATTGCCCGCGGTGTCGCACGCATAAAGTACATAAGGAAACGAAGTAACACATGCCAGGTCAACGTCTATCGACAGCGATTAAACCCAAAAAATCGCGTTTTGCTTTTGTTATGGATATCATTTCTGAACTGAGGAAAGTAATCTGGCCGACTCGACAGGAAGCTGTGCGATTGACTATTATGGTTATCGGAGTCTGTGTAGTGGTGGGTATTTTCCTCGGAGCAGTAGATTATGGATTTGCTCAGTTGATAAGTAAGGTGTTCCTGGGTGGAAAATAGGACAATGGTTGAGGCGGATAAGAAATGGTATATTGTGCATACGTACTCGGGATACGAAGACCGTGTGCAGAGGAGTTTGGAACAGCGGGTTAAGTTTATGGACGCTGAGTCCAAAATTTTGAGGGTTGTTGTGCCAAAAGAGGACGAAATTGAGATACGGGGTGGGCAACGCCGCACAGTAACCAAGAAAATTTTTCCAGGGTATGTCTTGGTACAGATGAGCCTCGATGATGAGAGCTGGAATGTGGTACGTAATACTCCGGGTGTGACCGGATTTGTTGGTAGCGGGAACAAGCCTACTGCTCTGGCTGAACCTGAAGTGAGTAAGATATTAAGGCAGCTTGAGGAGGGTGCCCCGCAGGTGAAGGTAGGGTTTCGAAAAGGAGAAAGTGTCCGTGTGGTTGATGGGCCGTTCACTGATTTCATCGGCATCGTTGATGAGATCAATGTCGGCAGGGGGAAAGTAAAAGTTATGTTGAGCCTTTTCGGTAGGGAGACGTCGGTAGAACTCGACTTTTTGCAGGTGGAGAGACTATAAGATGGCAAAGAAAGTAAAAGCAATAATTAAACTGCAGATAGAAGCAGGTAAAGCGACTCCGGCACCTCCTGTTGGTCCTGCTCTCGGTCAACATGGTGTCAACATCATGGGATTTTGCAAGGAGTATAACGACCAGACAAAATCACAGGCCGGATCAATTGTGCCGGTTGAGATAACGGTATATGAAGACAGATCATTTACCTTTATAACGAAAACCCCACCAGCATCAGACTTGCTGAAGAAAGCACTGAATGTTGAAAAAGGCAGTGGAACGACAGGGCAAAAAGCGGTTGGTACTCTGCCTCATAGTAAGATTGAAGAGATCGCCAAGTTGAAGATGAAAGATTTGAATGCTGTGGATATCGAAGGCGCAGTTCGAATTATTGAAGGAACTGCTCGCAGCATGGGAATAGAGGTACAATAAAAAATGGTAACGAGAGGGAAAAAATACCAGGAGGCAGCCAAACTGGTTGATCGTAATGTTTCTTACGATCCTCTAGAAGCCGTTAAACTGGCAAAGAAAGCTGCACATGCAGGTTTCGATGAGACGGTCGAGGTTCATATGAAAATGGGTGTTGATCCGCGAGCGGCTGATCAGCAGGTACGTGGCATAGCGTTATTGCCTCATGGCTTGGGTAAAGAGGTCAGGATATTAGTATTCGCTCAGGGTGATGCTGCACGTCGCGCCACGGAAGCCGGGGCAGAATTTGTCGGCAGCGATGATATCGTTAAAAAAATTGAAGAAGGCTGGGTTGATTTCGATATTGCTATCGCTACTCCCGAGATGATGGGAAAAGTCGGTAAACTGGGAAAGGTTCTCGGGCGTAAAGGTCTGATGCCGAATCCCAAGTCAGGTACCGTTGTATCGCCTGATGACTTGACCAGAGCTATTGGTGATGCACGAAAAGGACGTGTAGAGTTCAGGCTTGATAGAACATCAATAATTCACGTTGTAATCGGCAAGGTAAGTTTTGACGAGAGCAAGCTTCATGAGAATTTAGTTGCTCTTATTGATGCTATTATGAGAGCAAGACCGAGTGGAGCGAAAGGTCAATATATCAAGCGAGTTTCATTATCTACTACAATGGGACCAGGAATCCGTGTTGATATGCGGAATTTGGTCGGGAGTGCTGTATAAGAATATACTTAGTTTAATAAGCAACCATGCCGGTGACAGCAGGCGCTCGTAAGAGCTTAATTTCCTGCCGAGGTATTTGCGAGAGGGGAATTTCCCCCGGGCGATCCTTGTGTCATGGCACAAGGATTTATTTTTTTAGAGAGGGACGAAATGTTAAAAAAAGAAGAAAAGAGCAAGTTAATTGACGAATTGGCAGATAAGTTGGGGCGCTGTACTATTGCCATCACAACAGACTATCGCGGCATTATTGCCAAAGACATGGTGAAATTGCGACGTACTCTCCGTAATGCCAAAGTTGACTATCAGGTTGCTAAAAATACTCTTATTAAATTTGCTGCGGATAAATCAGGAAAAGAACAGATCGATTCGCTGCTAGCCGGACCAATGGCAGTTGCATTCGGATATGAGGATAGCGTTGTAGTCGCGAAGGCGCTTAATGATGCTATTTCATCCTCAAATTTGGGAGTTAAGATAACAGGTGGTATCCTCGGCAATAAGCTGATAACAGGTACGGAAGTTGTGACTCTGGCAAGTATGCCTCCGAGAGAGATACTTCTTGCGCATCTGTTCGGTCAGTTGAATGCTCCAATTCAGAGTCTGCATACGGTACTCAACGCCACAATAAGCGGATTTGCCAGAGTACTGCAGGCGAGGGTAACCCAGATGGAAGGTGGCAACTAGTAGTCGCATGGAAAAGCTGTTTTAATCGTATGATTTTGAAATAGAAATTCAGTACATAACGAGGAGGAATCAAAAGATGACAAAAGATGAGATGATCGAAGCGATAAAAGGGATGACCGTTGTCGAGTTATCCGAGCTTGTCAAAGCGCTGGAAAAGGAATTTGGCGTATCTGCTGCGGCTCCGGTTGCAGTTGCTGCTGCGGCTACTGCTGGGGCTACTGGTGGCGCTCCTGCTGCTGCGGAAGAGAAGTCTGATTTCACAGTTATCCTGAAAGCTGTCGGTGAAAACAAGATCAATGTGATCAAAGCCGTCCGAGAGCTTACCACTCTTGGATTAAAGGAAGCGAAGGATCTCGTTGAGGCAGCTCCCAAGCCGGTAAAAGAAGGCGTCAATAAAGAAGATGCTGCTGCCATGAAGAAGAAGTTAGAGGAAGTCGGCGCAACAGTCGAGATTAAATAACTGAAGCGTTATCATTTTCCAGACGGATAGGGCCCGGGCGGATTGTATTGGAAGATACCATTCGCCCGGATTTTACTTCGTTTGTATTGCAATGTGGAGGCGAGAATGGATGCTGTGATAGCGACAGTTATTTCACAAAAAGGTACTTGTTCTGCAGGGCATAAAGCAGGGGATGTATTTGATATCGGTGAATTAACACCGGATGGAATGTGTGCCTGGGCTTATTACACGTTGTATCCGTTTTCCACTGTACTCCGTTTTGGCGGATCGTTTCCATGGGAGCCGGACACGGATAAGTCTATTGTTGCTTGTCCTGATCCTGACAATCCTGTGATCTTCGAATTGAGACGTATCAGGAAATCGTAACCGATGGGGATGTATCGGTTTAATCGATTCGCGCTGTGATACCGATCGGACAATGATCGGACCCCGTCACTTCAGGCATCAGAAAAGCATTGGTAATATTCGAGTCCAGATTATCAGAGATGAAGAAATAATCGATTCTCCAGCCGACGTTTCTTTCCCGTGCCCCGCTTTTCATAGCCCACCACGTATATTGATTCGGTTTATCATTGAATTTACGGAAAATGTCGATAAATCCGTGACTGATAAGTTTATCTATCCATGCGCGTTCCTCAGGGAGGAATCCTGACACTCTGGAATTTTCTTTCGGACGGGCAAGATCGATCTCTTCATGTGCGGTATTCACATCTCCGCAGACGATGATTTTTCCTCCTTGTTCTTTTAGCATATCGGCAAAAGAAAGGAATACATCATAAAAATCCATTTTATATTTCAGACGTTCATTATTCTGTTTGCCGTTCGGGAAGTAAATATTCATCAGGGTGAATTGAGGATATGTGGCAATGATGACCCTGCCCTCGGTATCGATTTTATTCTCTCCGAAGTTTGTGTTGATTGCCAGCGGTTTCTCTCTGGAAAATAGTGCTACACCGCTGTATCCCTTTCTTTCCGGATATTCCCAGAAGGTATAATATCCTTCCACTTCAAGCAATTTCGTATCAAGCTGGTCAAGATGTGCTTTCGTTTCCTGAAGACAGAGGATATCGGGTTTCTCTTCGGCAAGCCATTTCAGAAATCCTTTATTCAGTGCGGCTCTGATGCCATTAATATTCCAGCTTAGTATTTTTAGATTACTCATGGCTATTTAATGAGAGGTAATACAGCTTCGAACTCATCTGTTCCCGCTCGTTCCATCAGTTCGTAGATGATCATCTCAGTAGAGGAGACAATGGCGCCACTCGACCTCAGGCGCTCTATGGCAACAGTACAATTATCTATTGTGCGTGCTGAGATGGCATCGCTGATGACATGGATCGTGTATTTGGGAAGCAGGTGGATGACTGTTTGCGTTATACAGATGTGGCTTTCCATGCCTGTAACAATCAACTTCTTTTTGCCGGACTTTTTCAATGCAGCTAAAAATGCCGGGCATTTGGCTGCATCGAATTCTGTTTTGCTGATCGGGTTAAAATCACGGAGTTCATTTTTTATTGGGGTGAACGTCGGTCCAAGTTTTTTCTGTTCTATCACCAGCACAGGCAGGCCAATGATATTGGCGAATCGAATCAATTTTATGATATTGCTGACGATACGATCTCGATCAATAACGGCAGGGACCAGCCTCTCCTGTGTATCTATGATCAGTAGTATGCAATCATCTCGTGTTATTAATGAATCAGGCTTATTTTGCATTGTTGTTCGCTCCCAGTTCCTGGCTGATTTGAAGATATCTGATGATGTCAGCTCGGTTGAGCATACCGACGATCTTGTTATCCTGCAGAACCGGAATTTGGTTCAGTCCGTATTGAGCAATCAGGTTAAGTGCTGCTCTCAATTCATCATCGGGCTTGACGCTATAAATCGGCTGTTTTGTCATGATGGTTTCAATGGTCGTTGTATCCCAGTTTTGCTCATTCAGTTTCTTCACGTCTGTCAGAGTTACAATACCGAGGAACCGGTCGTCCTGAACCACCGCAGCCGCCCGGTATCCTCCCTGGAGAAATACATCATGAATGAGATTGCTGACTGGCAGCGTCGGATTTATTGTTTTTGGATTGGATGTCATGACTGCCTGAACTTTAACGCCGCGAAAATGCTGTTGAAAAGTCATCTCCTGTTTGCTTGATTCAGCAGCGCTGTTGAGGAACCATCCGATAAATGCGATCCAGATTCCGTTGATGAAATTTCCTGTAAAAATCTGGAGAATGCCGAATCCGATGAACATCCACCCAAATACCTGTCCAATCGTTGCTGCAATATTGGTCGCTTTTCGGAAGTTTCCTGTTACACCCCAGATAATCGCACGCAGTACTCGTCCTCCGTCCAGGGGAAATCCTGGTATAAGGTTAAAGATGGCAAGCAGGAAGTTGATCCAGCCGAGATAATTGAGCAGTGCAACGATCGGGTTGCTGATGCCGCTCGGTTGTCCAAGAACGAAGGCGAGGATATTGCTTCCCGGTGATATCACTATTTGCATGCCGAGAAAAATGAAGGCTAAAATCAAGCTCGAAAGAGGCCCGACGAAGGCCATAATAAATTCAGCCCCTGATGTTTCAGGTTCTTTTTCGAGGTTGCTGACGCCGCCAAATAGAAACAGCGTTATACTATTTACCGGGATATTTTTTGATTTGGCAACAAGCGAATGCGCCAGTTCATGGACAAGTACTGAGGCAAACAGTAACAGCGCTGCGATGATGCTGGTAATCCAGTATTCGGTTGTTGACCATCCAGGATATGTCGACGGGAATAAACCCTGCGCCAGGGACCATGAGATGAGAATGAGGATGAAAAACCAGGTGTAATGAACGCTGATTGTAATTCCGGCTATGCGGCCAATAGTAAACGTGCCTTTCATAATGTCCTTCCAGTAGTTATTTTACATAAAATTGAGTAATTTGTTTCTATCATCATATTGTTGTGCAGATATTGTGTCAAGATACGTGCGATCGGTTATATAGCGGGACGAGGTCTATACTGGAGTGCTTCGGCAAGGTGATTTGTTTTTATAGTATCGGAATTATCAAGATCAGCAATGGTTCTGGAAAGCTTTAAAATACGGTGGAATGCCCGCGCGGTCAATTGAAGCTGTTTCATTGCAGTGCGCAGTAAAGTCTGTGCCTGAGGTTCGATCTGGCAGAAATTTTTCACTTCAAGAGCTGTCATATCTGTATTGCAGGTGAGTTTTGTTTCCCTGAAGCGGTTGATCTGCTTTTGCCTGGCAGCTTCAACGCGTTTCTGAACGGTCGCTGATGCTTCACCGAGTGCATCGTCGGATAATTTGTCATACTCAACTCTCGGGATTTCAATAAATATGTCGATTCGATCGAGAAGCGGTCCACTTATTTTCTTTTGATAGCGAACGATCTCTCCTGTTGTGCATTTACACTCTTTAACAGGATCGCCATAATACCCACAGGGGCAGGGATTCATTGCTGAGATAAGCATAAAACTGGCCGGATAGGTTATGCTGCCCAGTGCCCGGCTGATGGTAACGACCTTATCTTCCAGCGGCTGGCGCAGCGATTCGAGTGCAATGCGATTAAATTCGGGCAGCTCATCCAGAAACAGGACGCCGCGATGGCTAAGGCTGATTTCTCCCGGCCTCGGTGTAGTACCGCCTCCGATCAGTCCGGCATGGGAAATAGTGTAATGAGGAGAACGGAAGGGGCGATAATTAACAATCGGCGTATCTTTTCCAAGCAGCCCGCTCACGCTGTATATTTTTGTCAATTCCAGCGCTTCTTTGAATGTAAGCGCCGGCAGTATCGATGGCAAACTGCGTGCGAGCATGGTTTTGCCGCTTCCCGGAGGTCCGGTCATCAGCATGTTGTGACCGCCGGCTGCAGCGATCTCCAGTGCTCGTTTTGCATGTTCCTGTCCTTTGATGTGTGCCAGATCAATCCATTGTGATGAGGTTGCTTGACCGGTAAGAGGCAGCGTATTTTTCGGATGTTCCCTCATGGCTGCTTCACCTCTAAAATACGCGGCAAGCTGCGCAAGCGATATCACAGGCATAACGGTAACATCTTCGATCAATGACGCTTCATCTGCGTCCTCCTCCGGTACAAAGACCTCTGTGATACCGTTCTCGCGAGCCAGAGCAACCATCGGCAGAATGCCGTTAGTGTGTCGTATAGCACCGTCCAGAGACAGCTCGCCAAGGAAAACTTTCTTTGACGCATCGACAAGTATCTGTTCTGAGCTCAGGAGGATACCGATGGCGATGGGCAAATCATATGACGGCCCGGCTTTTTTTATATCGGCTGGTGCCAGGTTGACGGTTATCCGTTTCATTGGAAATGTACAGCCGGAATTCCGTATGGCAGCACGGACCCTGTCCTTCGATTCCTGTACTGATGTATCGGGAAGCCCCACGATGTTAAATGCCGGTAATCCGGGTGATATATCTACTTCAACTTCGATGATAGAACCTCCCAGTCCGAT
>DNCV01000036.1:0-7918 GCA_003484395.1 Dehalococcoidia bacterium | reverse complement strand
ATTTGGTTTTAATCGATCGATTCGCCGGGAGATATAATCGGAGAGCATCGTCAGTGCGGCTTCGGTTGCCATCTGTTTATTTTCTTCACGTGATCCTTTAAATTGATGCCGTTGAGTTCTGATGAATCGATCGGCTGACAGTCCGATAAAAAATAATCCTACGGGTTTTTGCGGTGTTGCTCCGGAAGGGCCGGCGATGCCCGTGACCGAAACGCAGACATCCGTTTTGAGCGTTGCCCTCCCGCTTTCTGCCATCTCCATGGCTGTTTGTCTGCTCACTGCCCCATAGCTGTCAATAGTTTCTTTACTGACACCGACGAGGCCGGTCTTTATCTCATTGCTGTATGCGATAATGCTGCCCTGATAAAAGTCGGAAATTCCTGACAGATTGGTCAGCTCGTCGCTGATTCTGCCTCCCGTAGCCGATTCTATCGTGGACAGGGTCAGGCGTTTCCCAGTCAGCGAGTAGTATTCGCTGAGCAATCGAAATATGAGCTCTGCTGTTTTTGACATATCTCTTACGACGGTCAACGTACAAAACGTCAATAGCGACATTTTAACAGAAGGCTGATAAACAGGCTACAATTTTGTTATACTTATAAGCTATGTCGGTCGCTCCCTCAGATCAGATAACGTTTGTCGGCACTGCCGGCGCTCGTATCATGGTAACCAGACAATTGCTGCCGTCGGGAGGTGCGTGGTTGAATCTCGGCGGCACCGAAATACTGATCGATCCGGGGCCGGGTTGTCTTGTTCATACCGTTCGTAGAAAGCTGTCACCGGCAAAGCTCTCGGCTATCATTTTATCTCATAAGCATCTCGATCATTCGGGTGATATGAATGTCATGATTGAAGCTATGACTGACGGCGGATTTAAGAGGAGAGGCGTTGTCTTCGCGCCTGGCGACGCTCTCGGTTCTGAACCTGTTGTGTTCAGCTATTTACGCAATTTCCCTGAACGTGTTGAGGTGTTGAAGGAGAGAGGATCGTATTCTATCGGCGATATTTCTTTCACAACACCTGTCCGTCACATTCATGGAGTTGAGACATACGGATTCGTTTTTCAGACACCGCGACAGCAGTTCTCATGGATCACCGATACAAAGTATTTTGATGCGTTATCTCGATACTATAAGAGCGATGTCGTCATCATCAATGTTGTGAGATTGGAGTCCTGTCTGCCAATTGATCATCTGTCTCTGGATGATGCCAGACAGATCATTACCGAAATAAAACCGAAAATTGCAATTCTTACGCATTTCGGCATGCCCATATGGAAAGCAGGTATCGATACTTTAGCAGCGAGACTATCTCAGGAAACCGGGACAATGGTGATCGGGGCAAAGGCCGGTATGACATTCGATCTTAATGCGCTGTGCGTTGTATCCAAAAACAGCTTGCTATAATGATTCCTTGATCGTCCGTGCCAGTTTTTCGTTCATACCCTCCACTTTCGCTAAATCATCAATTGAAGCCTCTCGAATATTGCTCACGGAACCGAGCGCCTTCAACAATGCTTTTTTGCGTTTGGGACCAATGCCCGGCACTTCGTCGAGCTTCGATAACGTGGTTCCTCTATGTCGCAGAGATCGATGGTAACCGATAGCAAAGCGATGCGCCTCATCCCGCACCCTCTCCAGCAGATGAAGCGCCTTTGATGTTTGCGGTATGCTGAGCGGCTTTGAGTTGCCGGGCACAAAAACTTCCTCCCGTTCCTTTGCTAGTCCGATTACAGGTATCGCGTTGATGTTCAAATCCTCAAGTACTTCACGGACAGCATGGAGCTGTCCCTTCCCTCCATCGATCAGGATGAGCTCAGGTGGCGTGTTCCATTTTTTATCGTGAGTCAGGTATTTTTCAAAGCGACGTCGTACCACTTCCTGAAGCATGCTGAAATCATCGAGGCCTTGAACCGTTTTTATTTTGAAGCGTCGATACTCTTGGGGCGTTGGCACTCCATTCCTGAAAACAACCATGCTGCCGACGGAGTACGTACCTTGAATTGTGGATATATCGTAGCCTTCTATCCGTGTCGGCATATCTTTCAGTGAAAGCAGTTCGCGTAGATTTGTTAACGTATCCATCGTTTCAAGGCTCATCGATTTTTTTAGCTGGTATAGCTCGAATCCCTGCCGTGCGTTTTCGACAACCATATCCATCAATTGTTTCTTTGCTCCCCGATGCGGTACCGATATAGTGACGTATGACTCCCGCAATTTTGACAACCATTTAGTAATAATGTCCGGCTCATCGATCGGGTACTGGAGCAGAATGTTCGGAGGAATGGCCGGAGACGAACTGTAGTAAAGCTTGATAAATGCCGTCATCACTTTCCCTTCATCCTCGTCTTTGACTCCATCGAGCACGATGAAATCACGTCCGGTGATTTTGTTGTTGCGGATAAAGAATATTTCAAAATACGCGATATCGTTGTTTTGTGCGAAGGCGATGACATCCTGTTCACCTTTAACAACTGCAGCATTCTTTTGTCCCTCTATGATATTTTCAACAGCTTCAATCTGGTCGCGATATAGAGCTGCTTTCTCGTAGTGAAGATTCTGCGACGCTGCTTTCATTTTCCCTTTCAATTCTCTGAGAACAATCTCCTGCTTTCCTTCGAGAAACAGAATAACCTGTTTAATAACATCGGCATATTCCTCTACAGTAACATTCCCGCTGCACGGCCCGAGGCATCGGTGCATATGATATTGCAGACACGGTACCGATGGTTTCCCTGTCAATAATGTTTTGTGGCAGGATCGAAAAGGAAATATTCGTTTTATTGTCTTGATCGTTTTACGCAGGAGCGAGGCGCTGGCAAATGGCCCGAAGTATCGGCTGCCGTCTTCGATATAGCTTCGTGTGACGCGAACCGTCGGCCAATCGTTCTGTACGTCGATTTTAAGGTAGGGATACGTTTTCCCATCTTTAAGACGCACATTATATTTGGGATTGTATTTTTTTATTAACGTGTTTTCCAGGATAAGCGCTTTCTGTTCCGTATCTGTGATGATGAAATCGATGTCATGTATCAGCGGTACCATCCGCTGCAGTTTGAATGAGGTTGCCTGGTCTGCGTCTGATGATGGTGGGTTAAAATATGATCTGACCCTATTGGTGAGGTTGACTGCTTTGCCGACATAGATTACAGTATCCTGTATATCTTTGAACAAATAAACGCCGGGCAACGCCGGCAGCATATTAAGTTGTGTTTCTATGCGTTCTTGTCTCATTGTGATAGTGTATTGTAGCATTGGATTATTATGAAACCAAAGAAAAAATTTAACGGTTTTGCCTCTATGCNNGTTGTATTAAAAATATTTTATGTTAAAATATCCTGTCCATTATGAATACGGAAATACAATCTTTTCTTGATTATCTGGCAGTCGAGAAAAAATATTCAAAGAATACCCTGGCAGCGTATGAGAGCGATATACGCCAGCTCTCTTCATATGCGAGGTCTCGAGGCAGCCAACAGTCTCAGGATATTCAATTCAATGACGATGTGCTGTCCGGCTATCTCAATGACCTCAGGGAGAGGAAATATACGATATCGACAATGGCAAGAAAGATCGCTGCTACCAAATCCTTTATAAAATTTTTAGAGTCCAGAGGTAAGGTGAGGGCTAATCTGTCGGATATATTACCGTCTCCTCAGGTTGCTAAACGATCTCCGCAGTCATTATCGATAGCCGAAGTCAGGCTCTTACTTGAAGCGCCGTCGAAAAATAACTCTGCAGATGCCAAACGGGACAGGATGATGCTGGAGTTGCTGTATGCGACGGGGTTGCGTGTCAGCGAACTTATGGGTCTCAATATTGAGCATGTGGATTTCAGCTCTAATGTCGTGCATTGTCCCGGTACGAGATTGCACGCACGGTACATCCCTCTTGAGGGATCGATTGTCAATTTGATGCGGGAATATCTTCGCATTGTTCGCCCTCAACTTGCGGTCAATGATAAAGAGAATGCCTTGATTCTTAATCAGCGGGGAGAAAGGCTCACACGGCAGGGTTTCTGGCAGATTATGAGAGGCTATGCTCATAAGTCAGGTCTCGGCGATAAAGTGACACCACGCAGTCTGAGACATAGTTTCGCTGTGCATAGATTACATAACGGCGCAGACCTTCAGGCAGTTAAAGAGCTGCTGGGACATGCCCATATTTCAACGACAAAAGCGTATAAGAACTTATAGTGTTCGACTATTGACGGAGAGAGAAATGTCAAAATCCAAACGTTCCAAAGCAAAATTTCAGAGAGCGAAAAATGTACAGCAGAACGTTGTCACCAGTAAATCCTCCAGCACTCCTGTTGACGGTGCTCGAGTTGCGAGGACGGTAGCTGTGGGTACACAGACTATATCGACAGAGAATCGATATAAATATATCACGAGCGATTTGAGAAATATTGCGATTATTGCCGGCGCATTAATTGTTTTATTATTTGTGTTGACCTTCTTCATTCAGTAACACACTCCTGAGGTGGTTCCCATGTGGTTGGAGCGGGCTCGTGATGCGTTTCTGGCGCAGCTAAATCGTGAGATAAGCGATAAACGTGTTATCGAAGCGATTATGCAGGTTCCTCGTGAGCGTTTTGTCCCGGTTGATTTATATTCTGCTGCTTACGATGATCGCCCGTTAACTATTGGCTATGGTCAGACAATCTCCCAGCCTTTAATTGTTGCGTTGATGACGCAGGCTCTTGGTCTGCATGGGGAGGAGAGGGTGCTCGAAATCGGAACCGGGAGCGGCTATCAAACGGCCATTCTTTCTTTGCTGGCGAAACATGTCGTCAGTACCGAGCGTATCTCACAATTACGGGAGTCAGCTCACCATGTTCAGGATGAGCTGGGCTATCGGAATATCTATCTCGTAGAAGCCGGCAAGAAATTAGGATGGGAGGAGGGTTCCCCATATGATGCCATAATTGTGACTGCCGCTGCCCCCCGTGTACCGGATTCATTGCTGAAACAGCTTGTTATCGGCGGACGGCTGGTTATGCCGGTAGGGTCACGATGGGAACAGGAGTTGGTGAAGGTAACGAAGGAGATTGAAAAGGACAAGATCGAATATCTCGGCGGTTGCCGTTTTGTTCCTCTCATCGGGGAAGATGCCTGGCCTGAACGGGGGTTCTCATAGCGCTTTCGTGTTGTATATGTGCTCTATGCGGGAAATGGGAAAAAGAGGCTGCAGATATAAAGCACAGCAGGTATCGATACTATAGAAAAAAATAAAACTCGAGATGATGAACTGGCTGGCGATTCTCCTGTTGCTCTTTGAAATTGGATCTTAGTGCAGGCAAGGTTGAGGTGAGGCACCGGTGATTTCTCAGCTTCATTCGAAATGACTACGTTACGTTCACCGAGTAGCTGCGCAGCAGCGTATCGAGGTGCTGGCAGAACGTTTCTTGAGTAGTGTCGAGGCGTGTTCCATATCGGTCTTCTCGATACTATTGCTGACACAATAACTTGAAGAACGGGTGAACTACGATTTCAGCGTCAGAGAACCGACAGGGCAGACTGTGACGCATGCCAGACAGGAATTGCAGTTCGTCTCACCGAGGGGCATACCGGCAAAAGTCGAGATGCGTGTATCGATGCTTCGATAAGAGAAATCGAGTACGCCTGCTCCGCTTTTCTGGCACACGTAGACACATTTTCCACAGAGCACGCATTTGTTGGGATCGAAACGTATTCGAGGGTGGCTGTCATCGACCGGCATGTCACGCGGTATCTTTCTGAAACGCTGTGGTTCCAGTTTTGCTTTTATATGGGATGCGATTTTGTGCAATGTGCACTGACCGTGATTGGGACAGATCTGGCATTCAAGCTTGTGATGGCTCATGAGGAGTTCAAATGCCGTATTGCGCAACCGGGCAACAGCCGGTGTATCAAGCTGTACACTCATACCGTCGCGGACCGGTTGAACACAGGCAAGAACCGGCGACTTTTCACCTTCTATCTCGACGTAGCAAAGCCTGCACGAAGCTGCCTGATGTTTGGCATTACGTATGGCACATAGATTGGGAATATAGAAACCGGTATCAAGGGCAGTCCAGAGAAGACTGACACCCTCCTTTGCAGTTATCTCATTTCCGTTGATTAGAATAATGGCCATCTATTTTAGCTTCCGTCCCTGTTTTCTTACCAGTATTTCTACCGTTTGCCGGCCCCCGGAGACGGAGACTTCCGGCAGCAGGGCATCAATTGTTTTCAGCACCGTTCGTCTCGTTTCGGGGTCAAGTTGCACCCGTTTTTTGTTTACGTAGAGAGAAACGTAATCCTGTTTTGATGAACGCCTCCACGATGATGAGATCGTAATCCTCTCCGAGCAAACGCAGCATGCTGTCGAGATTCAATGCATCTTTAACTGGTTGAATCATGTTAACCTTATCGGATGATCCGAAGACAACAGCTTTGCTGCCGGCATCTATATGTCTCCATCTGTCTTTTCCTGTCTTATCGAACTCCAGTTTATGGTGGACATGTTTTGCTGTGGCCATGCGGTAGCCGCGTCCGGCCAGTATGGTAACCAGTTTTTCCACAAGCGTCGTCTTTCCCGTTTTTGATCTGCCGACAATCGCTATGATCGCTGCCATATTTTTAAATGCTTCCTGATTTGTTTGTCCAGAGTATAGCCAATTTACCGGGTAAAAGTGAAGCGGGGAGTGTGAATTGGTTAGAGATCGGTTTGACAGAATGCTTTCATCCCACGTATTATCAGACTATACATAATGCCGATAATGCATAATTGCATTTCAGGATCGTCATGTCAATCTGCCCGGGTTTAGTAGACAGAAAGAGGAGGTCAACGGATATATCATGATCATTGAAATGAGAAAGGGAACGACACCTGAAGAGATAGATGAGGTGGTGCAGAGGGCAAAATCGCTCGGGTTTGGCGTGCAGTTGAATCTGGGAACCGATAAAGCGGTGGTTGCCATTCTCGGCAGCAACACAGGCAAGCTGTCGACGGATACCTTTGCCGTGCTGCCTGGCGTTGAAAATGTGGCGAGGATTATGAAGCCTTATAAGCTTGCCTCTCGAGGATTTAAAGCCGATAATACGATTGTTACCGTTGCTGATGTGCCTATCGGTGGCGATCGATTTATTGTTATGGCAGGGCCGTGTGCTGTCGAGAGCGAAGATCAACTGATGACTGCGGCGAAAATTGTAAAGGACGCCGGTGCTTCGATATTGAGAGGTGGTGCCTATAAACCGAGGACGTCGCCATTCAGTTTTCAGGGGCTGGAGAAAAAAGGCCTTGAGCTGCTGGCTGATGCGAGAAAGAAATTCGGTATGCCTGTGGTTACGGAGGTGGTGGATACCGGCAGCGTTAATCTGGTGGCACACTATTCCGATATTTTGCAAATCGGTGCCAGGAATATGCAGAACTACAGCCTGCTTACTGCCGTCGGTATGACAGATAAACCTGTTGTTTTAAAGAGGGGATTGTCATCGACGATTACCGAATGGCTGACTGCTGCGGATTATATACTCGCACAGGGGAATACCAATGTCATCTTATGTGAGCGAGGCATCCGCACTTTTGAGGACAGTATTCGTTTCTCTCTCGATATCTCCTCGATTGCCGTAGTGAAGAAGTACAGCCATCTGCCGGTCATTGTTGATCCCAGTCATGCCGCCGGGCATCATGATTTCGTGCCGTCTATCGCCAAGGCTGCTGTGGCTGCCGGAGCTGATGGATTACTGATAGAGGTCCATCCGAATCCGAAGGATGCGCTGGTTGATGGTCTACAGTCGTTGACGCCGTCAGATTTTGCGAGGCTGATGAAGGAGATATCTCGGATCGCATCCAGTATCGGTAGAAGCGTGTAGCATGTTTACATAAAGATTTATTCATGATCATCTTACGGATGATTGTTATGCGTATCATCGCTTAATTCTCCGTAAATATCC
>DNCV01000024.1 GCA_003484395.1 Dehalococcoidia bacterium | reverse complement strand
TCCCTTAATTTCACTCTTCGGGATGCCATAATAATTATCATACACTCTGGCCCATTCAAGGAGCTGGCTATCGTTAATCATATGTTGAAACTCATCTTTGGAGACGAAATGGTAATCGATGCCCTGTGTTTCATTGGGGCGTTTTGGACGAGTAGTAGCGGTCACAACTACATGGATGGGGAGCTTTAACTGCCTCATTCTGTTTACCGTTGCATCTTTTCCGACACCGGATGGTCCGGAGAGCACGATCAGCAACGGCGGTCTGTTATCGATACCGGTAAAATCGAATGACATCGTTCTATTATCTCATTTCTTTATAGATTGTGTAAGTATGTCCAGATGCTGCCAGAATTCCGGATATGATATCGCAATTGAATTTGCTCCCTGTATATACGTCGTTCCGTTTGCCACTAACGCCGCAACAGCCAGACTCATTGCCAGCCGGTGATCCTCGTGACTTTCAACAGTTGTTCCTGTCAAATTATTGCCGCCATGAATGATCATGCCATCGGACAATTCTTCAACAGATGCGCCCATTTTGGTCAGTTCTTGTATTACTGATGTGATTCTATCGGATTCTTTTGTCCTCAATTCGCCGGCATCTTTAATTATTGTTTTTCCCTCTGCTGCGCAGGCGGCAACCGCGAGAATCGGTATCTCATCGATCAAACGGGGAATAATCTCCCCGTGTATCTCTGTGGCTTTCAACTTACTTGATTTAACGTGAATATCGGCTACAGGTTCATTAGCAATAAGCCGTTGATTTCCAATGCTGATGTTTGCTCCCATGGATTGTAACACGTCGATAAGCCCTGTTCTTGTTGGATTAACTCCGCAGTTAGTGACTGTAATTGAGGCATTGGGATGGATTATGCCGGCAACAAGCCAGAATGCCGCTGAACTGAAATCGCCGGGTACGCTTATCGTAACCGGCGATAGGGAATCAGATAGCGGTGACACAAATAGTTTGTTTTTGTTTATTTTTATTCCGGCGCCCATCTGTTTCAATAGTCGTTCCGTATGATCTCTTGTTAACGATAGCTCTTCAATAGTGGTATCGCCTTCAGCAAAGAGTGCAGCCAGGATGATAGCCGACTTGATCTGTGCGCTGGCAATCTTCATCCGGTAATTGATGCCATGCAGCTTTTTGCCTCGTATCACGATTGGAGCAAACGCCCCGTTTTTCTTTCCGCAGATATCGGCTCCCATTAATGTGAGGGGATCGATCAATCGCCTCATTGGTCTCGAGCGAAGGGAACGATCGCCGGTTATGATCGAAAGGAAAGGTTGTGCTGCCAGTATACCTCCAAGCAGCCGTGTGGTTGTGCCGCTATTGCCTGCATTGAGCACGTTATCAGGTTCTTCCAACCCGTCTTTGCCTTTCCCCACTATAGTCACTTTATGAGGATTGCGTTGGTCTTTTATGATGGTAATGCCAAGAGCTCTTAAGCATCGCATCGTCGATAGACAGTCAGCGCCGGGAGACAGATTCTCAATGATACTTTTCCCTGATGCAATGCTGCTCAACATGAGCAGTCGATGTGAGATCGACTTATCGCCGGAGACGGATAAATCGCCTCTTAATTTTATTGGAGCGGATATCGCTTTTTGAGCCACTCGTTTCTTTCCTTAAAAGCAGTTACAAATTTATCTTTTAATGCTGTATCTTCATTGCTGATAAGCATTCGTAACTCTTGCAATTGGTGAATGAACGTATCAATCCATGCTGTGAGCGCTTCCTTATTGCTCAAACATATTTGTGTATGCATATCGGGATCGCCGGAGGCCAAGCGTGTTATATCGCGGTATCCGCTTGATGCCAGCTTTGACATTTCAGCCCACGCTTTATCCTGTGTGGTTGTTTGTACCAACGCCATAGATGCCAGCAGAGGGAGATGGCTGATACCTGCAACCAGATTATCGTGTTGTGCAGCATCAATAGGTAAAGCATTTGCTCCGATTGTTTTTATCATATGCTGCAATAATGACATGCCATGATCCGTGCTGTGTCGTCCTTTAACGAGACAATATGTGCAATTTTCAAACAGCCCTGCTTCTGCTGCTTCAATGCCGGTTAATTCCTTGCCAGTCATCGGATGTCCTCCAATGAAGCATATCGATTTGGGAAGTATATGATCAGCCCATTGCATCACCATTCTTTTGGTGCTGGCAACATCGGTAACCACACAGTGATGATCAATAAAGGGAACCAATCGAGTTAGGATATCTTTGATGACTAATATGGGAGTAGCGATAATAATAAGCTCGGCGCCGCGGACAGCTTTTCCCAGGTCAACTTCGAAGGAATCAACGGCGCCACCTTTAACTGCCGCGATCCCTGTTTCAGGTCTTCTTACGTATCCTGTGATGTGCGCATGCTGCCAGCCGGCTTGCTTTAATGCCAGACCCAATGATCCGCCGATGAGACCCAAACCGATGATGGCAACACGCGTCATCACTTATTATACTGTATCTGAGAAGTTATTTTCTTTCTACTGTATTCACTCATCTAAAATGTTACCGAATGGGGTATGATTCACTCAGATAAAAATGTTACTGAGGGAGGATCATGCCGAGCAACGAAAGGATGAACATAAACGAACGAAGAAAATACCTGAAACTGGTTCGGTCGAGGTATGTCCAATCGGGGAGAAAGGAACGTAGCCAATTACTGACTGAGATGGGAGAGGTGACCGGACTAAAGCGTAAGAG
>DNCV01000052.1 GCA_003484395.1 Dehalococcoidia bacterium | reverse complement strand
GACATTATCATAGAGTTTCGACATGATAACTTCATTTTCTGGCCGGGCATGTTGATAAAAACAATTATCTGCCCTGGAGATTACATAGTTGCGCGGATCAGCCAATCCGCTCCAAAAACGATCAGGAAACCGAGTGCCAGTGCCAGAAAAACAATGGCCGGTCTTCCTGAGTAACGGCCTCATATAGTTCAATAGCCAGAATGCCGGCTTTATGTTATCCTTCAGATGCCATGCATTACGATTTTGACGCTGTTGTTGACCGGCATAATACCAATTCGGCAAAATGGGATTTCTGTGATAAATTCTTCGGCACGAAAGATGTCCTGCCTCTCTGGGTGGCGGATATGGACTTCAGGTCGCCTCAGCCCGTTATCGATGCGGTGAGACGCGTTGCAGAGCACGGCATCTTCGGCTATACAGGCATCCCGCAATCATACTATGAGGCAGCGATCGATTGGATGAAGCGGAGGTATGACTGGGAGATTCAAAAGGACTGGTTTGTGTTCACGCCCGGTGTGGTTACCGCTATCAATATGCTGATAAGGACATTCGCCCAACCGGGAGACGGCATCGTTCTCCAGACGCCGGTATATTATCCCTTCTTCTCGTGTGTCAATAATAATGATTGCCGTGTTATCGATAACCCCCTCCGTTTTGAAAATGGACAGTATGTTATGGATCTCGATGATCTGGAGAAGAAAATCGATGAACGCACGAAGATGATCATCCTCTGCAGCCCGCATAACCCTGTGGGCAGAGTATGGACGAGGGACGAGTTAACGAAGCTTGGAGTCTTATGCCTGCGAAAAAACCTCCTGATCATCGCTGATGAAATTCACGAAGATATCGTCTACCCCGGCAGCAATCACACGGCATTCGCCTCCATTGCTCCGGAGTTTGCTGATCGGACAATCACGTGTACCAGCGCCAGTAAAACATTTAATCTGGCGGGGTTGCATACATCGAACATAATCATATCTAACCAGGATTTAAGAGAACGCTTTCAGAAAACGCTGACGCGTTGTGCTGTTCACTCTGCAGATCCGTTCGGTATTGCTGCTGCTGAAGCTGCGTTCCGCTATGGAGAGGATTGGCTGCGCCAACTGATAGCCTATTTACAGGGTAATCTGTCCTTTATGACAAGCCGCATTGAAAAAAGGATGCCACAGGTTGATCTGATACAACCTCAGGGAACATATCTGGCATGGCTGGATTGCCGCCATATCGGAATAACGCAGCCGGAATTGAAGGATAGCATGATATATAAGGCAAAGCTGGGCATCGAAGAAGGTATGCCATTCGGCGCAAAGGAGCCTGGTTACTTTCGTTTGAACTTCGCATGTCCCCGGGCGACGCTGCAAGAAGCGCTGGAGAGATTGGAGAAGCTTGTTATTTCAAGATAGAAGAGTGTAAGCGGGTATTTGCCTTTGTGCTGAAAAGAGCGATGTGCCATTATCATCCGTTTTCAATTCTTCAATTAAGTTATCCTAGCGAACCTCAACGCCATAGTAGGCCATAACCAATTGCAGCGCTTTCGCACCGCAATCGAAGTCAAACGTTTGTCTTCCTGTTGGAATGTTTATCATGACGCCACAATTTTACTGCAGGAGATGTCTTTGAGCATTTACAGCAGTATAGCTGCCATAACAAAGCGCTTGACAGAGGCTATTCGTCACGGTAAAGTAGTAACGCTGTATCGTTTACGATTGATGTGATTATGAATCAAAGAACCGCCGCCGCTAATTTATCTCGTCTCTCTACCCTGGATATCAATCCCTGGCATACCAGGCACTTTAAAGAGAGAGGCAACGATCAGCGGGGGAGCTATTCACGTGATCGAGATCGTATTATGCACAGCGATTCATTCCGCAAGCTGCAATATAAGACGCAGGTGTTCGTTGTCCATGAGGGCGATTTCTTCCGCACGCGTCTCACGCATACGCTTGAAGTTTCTCAGATTGGTCGCGGCATAGCGCGGATATTAAGACTCAATGAACCGCTTGTAGAAGCCATATGTCTCGCTCATGATCTCGGACATACCGCATTCGGCCATGCAGGAGAACACGCTCTGCAGGAGTTGTTAAAGAAATATAATTTTGAGTGGAACTCAAATGCCCATTCCCTTCAGGTGGTCGACGAGCTTGAATTGCAATACTGCGAGCATTTTGGACTGAATTTGACCTGGGTTACACGAGAGGGACTGGCGCGCCACCAGACATTTTACGATGTGCCTTCAGTAAAAGATCAATACGATATCTATGCTCAACCATCACTTGAAGCACAGTTATGCAATCTTGCCGATGTCATCGCCTATGCCACCCACGATATCGAAGACGCTCTGGTAGCTGGCATCCTTAAAGCAGATGCTTTGAGTGCATTGCGCATCAACATCTGGGATACGGCATGGCGTAAAGCGAACGATGAATATACGAAGTCGCAGCGGCAGGGGTTCCGTCCGGGCGTTGATAAACAGCAGATCGTTTTTAAGCGGGCACATCGTCATCTTATTGATGCGCTGATCCGTGACAGCATAGAGGAAACGAAAGCGCGGGCAAATAAAGCAGGTGTTAGAACGGTTGAGGAAGTGCGGGGACTTAACCTGCCTCTCGTTGCTTTATCGGTGGAGGTTGAAGGTGAAGTTAAAAGACTCCTCGATTTTATGATGGGCAATATGTATCGCAGCCCGGTTATAGCACGGCAGAGTTCCCGTGCCTCCCATATACTTCACAGCCTGTTCACCGCACTGATTGAAAATCATAAACTATTGCCTGTCAGGATACAGGAACGGATTGATGCAGGCAATGAACCGGCTCAGGAGATAGCGCGGTTTTTGGCAGCGTTAACCGATAGAAGCGCCGTTGATCTCTATACCGAGCTGTTTGAACCTACCGAACGATCATTTGGACATAAGATTCTATGAAATTCATCCACACAGGGGATTGGCAGCTTGGCATGAAGGCTTCACATGTGGGCGCAGCCGCCTCGAAAGTGCGTGAAGCGCGTCTGCTTACAGCTAAACGCATTGGAGAAATAGCTGGGCAACATGCTGCTGATTTCATTCTTATTGCCGGCGATACTTTCGATGATAATGGTGTTGATAGAGCATTAATTCAGAGAGCAGTGGATATCCTGTCAGGTTACTCTGTGCCTGTTTATATTATTCCGGGCAATCATGATCCGCTCGTGCCGGGATCGGTATGGGAGCATCCTGCATGGCGCTCGGCACGAACCGTTTATGTGCTTAAGGAAAAGATACCTGTTGATGTATCGGGCGGTACGTTATTCCCGTGCCCGGCATATGAAAAACAGTCGGGAGGGGATCCTACGGCATGGATTCCTGCTGGAAATGATGGAATTCGCATCGGGCTGGCGCATGGGACGGTCGAGGGCATACGCCAGGATGAGCCCGACTATCCTATCCCGCGGGATGCCGCACAACGCGCCGGACTCGATTATCTGGCCATCGGACACTGGCATTCCTTGGCGTTGTATACGGGCTTTGATGCGGTTACCCGCATGGCATATTCAGGCACGCATGAGCCGACAAAATTCGGAGAGCGCGACAGCGGCAACATACTTTTGGTCGAAATCCCGAGTCATGGATCATCTCCGGTTATCACCCCGATTCATACCGGTTTACTCACATGGGTACAGATGAACGAAAATATCGAAACCTGGGGAGACTCGGACAGGCTATTTCAGAGGGTGGAGGGGATATCAAACCCAAACGAAACATTGCTTCTCCTGTCGCTCAGCGGGCTGCTGTTTGCACAGGATCGTGAAAAGATAGCACGAATTCAAGAAGTGATTTCATCACGGTTTTTATATGCTGCAATGGATATATCCAAACTCATACCGGCGCCGGATGACGATGATTGGGTAAATACGGTGCCGCATGGCCCGATTCATGATGTTGCTCTCAGACTAAAGGAGCTTTCAGATCCGGCATATGCCGGCAGCCGTCCCGAAGGGGCGACAGTTGATGTTGCCGCACGGGCGCTGCTCGATCTTTATGGCATCATCATGGAGACGAAACGGTGATAGTACATTCTATCCACATTAGCGGCTGGCGCTGTTTCGCTGATCCGGTGGAGATCAACGGCTTTGATAACAAATTGAACGTTATTCATGCACCGAACGGCGCCGGCAAATCGACGATCCTTGAAGCGCTTACCCTTGGCATGTTTGATAATCACAAAGTAACGGGAGCTGAAATAAAAGCGATACGACCGTGGGGACGTATGCTTTCTCCTTCCGTCATTATTGAGTTCAGCCACAAAGACGTCGATTATCGTATCTCGAAGACATTTCTCGATGGGGCGAAATCACTGCTTGAGAGGAAGGAGGAGGGGAGATATACTCGCTTTGCAGAAAATGATCATGCCGATAGTCAGGTACGTTTGATGCTTACACAAGCTGCTCCCGCTAAAGGGCTATCGAGAGTCGAACACTGGGGTCTTACTCAGGTTCTCTGGGCTTCGCAGGGCAATCTCGCATTGAATAAACTCTCCGGTGATGTTATAGCCGATATACGATCTATGCTGGGAGCCCAGGTGGATGCTTCGGCGGCAAATCCCGTTGAACGTATGGTTGAATCTCTGTGGAGTCAATACTTTACCGGCACAGGCAAATTGAGGTCGGGAAAAGATGCTCCGGAGATAGTGAGATTGAAGGAAAAGCTGCATGCTGCGAATGATGCTCTGTCACAGGCTCGGGAGCAGCAGCGTATGTTTGATGAGACGTCACGTCGAGTGGAAGATTTGCGGGCACGGCAAAAACAATCGAGCAGTTTCTCTGCAAGCATTGATCTGGAAATCAACAGAACAGCAGCTCGCGTAAAAGAATATGAAACACTCGAAGCTGAAAGGAAGCAGAGGGAGGAGCAAAAAAAGACTGCGGAAGCGCAATATAACGCACTGAAACAGCGGATCGATTCCATAACAAAGGCAAGGAAAGATGAAGCAGATGCTTTGATACGGCTTAACAGTCTTGAGAAAGAGAAGCCTGGCCAGCAGGAACAGATAAGAAGACTTGCTCAAGAGGCTGAGGAAGCGAAGAGGGCGCTGGAAGATATTCGAAGAGAACGTGCCGATATCGCCGCTGCCGACAATCTCTGGCAGGAAGCCGCTAACTTCCTTGAACTGAGTAAAAAGGCAGGTGAGTTGAAAACTCGTTTGAAAAATATCGGGCAGACTCAGAATGATCTTGAAGGATATCGAAAAGCCCGCGCTGCGCTTATTGCCCCTGATAAAGAAACCGTTTGGGCGATCGGCAAAGCGATGAAAGATCGTGATGAAGCCCGTGTACGTATAGATGCCTCCCTGATAACTCTTGAAGTGGTTCCGGAACGGGATATCTCCATTGATGTCATCTCAGGGGAATCTCCCGGCATTAATTCGTTACAGGCTGGAAAGCCCGCGCAAATCAAAGGATCGCCGGAGGTGGTCGTCGATTTACCTTCGATAGCTCGAATACGTGCAAAAGGACCGACGGGTTCAATTGAACAATATCGCAAAGCTCATGCCGGTGCGGAGCAACGTCTCAAAGAGCTTACTGCTCCCTATGGCACTACTGATCTTGAGGCATTGCATACGTTGTCCAAACAGGCGGAGATAATTGACAGAAAAATCGAGGAAGCTGGTAGCCGACTTAAGATATTGGATGGCGAGCAGAAAGAAACAATGGAACAGGATCTCAGGCGTGTCGAGATATTGCTGGCAGGGATAAGTGAGAGACATCCTGAATGGAATACTGCAATACCGGATATAACGGCATTGAAAACATCGGCACGCCAGCGAAGTGACGCTTTTGCGAAAAAAGTAGATAATGCCGAACGTGTATGGCAAAATGCTGAAAAGAACATCTCTGCAGCCGAAAAAAATGCTGCTCAAATCAGCACTCAAATCAATGAGATCAGGACGAATATCGATAAGATACGTATTCATATAAGTGAAGTAACAGCCGATGGAAAAACCGATGAAATACGCACTGCCGATATGAATACAGCATCGCTTGCATGGAATGCAGCGAGGATTAGTCTGGAAGAGATAGAAAAAAGGCTGGCTGTTTTGGGAGAAAATCCTGTATCCACGCTCGAAAAGCTCGAAAAACAGTTGACTGCAGCGCAGGAAAACGCTGCAATGACACGAGATGAAGAACAACGGGCGGAGGAACGTTTGCATCTGCTCTCCGAGCAGGGAACGTATACGGCGCTCTCGCTGGCAGAAGAAGAGGTGGAACGTTTAAAAAGAGACATTGCCGAAGAGGAATTGAAGCTGAATGCAGTTAATCTCATCCATTCATTGCTGATGCAGCGCCATAGTGAGATACTGGCAGACATTGCCGAGCCTGTTGAAACGGCGGCAAGCCGCATACTTCAGCGAATCGCCGGTACCAGATTGGGAAGAGTGAAAGTCAATGAAGGCTTTGCGGTAGATGGCATTATGCCGCCTGATGCCGCAGCTCCCGTTTCTCTCGATAACGCTTCCGGAGGGGAGCAGGAGCAGATATATTTTGCCATCCGTCTTGCCCTTGCCGAAATGATCGCCGGTGACGAACGGAATCTCATTGTTCTCGATGATGTGCTTGCAGCTACCGATGCCGGCAGGCTGGCACGCATTATGACCATAATCGAGGAGACCGCACAGCGCATGCAGGTGCTCATCTTTACCTGCCACCCCGAGCGATATCACGGACTTGCTGACTGCCGTTTCATCGATCTGGAAGCTGTGATCAGACGGTAGCAATCTTTTTTCTGTGAAAAAAGGAAAATCACTACTCGTCAAGCGCTAACACAACTAATTCCAGCTACTACATATTGAGTTCTACATGCTGGCTTACTTACACAGATTGTGGGGTAAGGCAGACGCACCTGGCTACGGAGAGGTTTTAATGGTGGCGCATCAGAGGGATTCAGCGAGGGGTTTTTACGAGAGAATCAATATTATAACTACAAATATAAAATTATTTATCGGATATCTCAACGATGGTGACGCCTACGCCGCCTTCGCCATATCCTCCGGGACGGAATGATTTCACCATGCTGTTTCTTCTCAGTTCCCGATGCACGGCCTGTCTCAATGCTCCGGTTCCTTTCCCGTGGTTGATACGAACGAGGCTGAGCCGACGTTTGAATGCTTCATACAGATAGAGCTCAAGCTCTTCTATTGCCTCGTCGACGGTCAGCCGGTGTAGATCCAGTTCAGATTCTATCAGCATGTTCAATACTTTTGAAAGTAATTTGTGCAATGGCTCCACTGTTTTTCAGCACTTTCACACGATCGTCTATTTGCCATCCGACAATCCATGCGATGTGATCTTTTGTACAGAGGATCGGGACACGATTCCGCCATGCTTGAGGGATCCGTGCGTCCACCATGAAATCCTGCAATTTTTTAGTTCTGTTCATGCCCAAGGGCTGAAATCGATCGCCGGGTTGGCGATTTCTTAGCATAAGATCTGTGCCAAGCGCGTTAAGGTCGAACATTGCTGTAAATTCGGATGCACTATCCTGTGTAATTCGTGTAGTATTTCGTGTTTGCCGTGTGATCTTCGCTGTGATGTGCCATCCGTCTACCTCTATCTCTCCCGGAAGCGGAATAGCCGTTTGTCCTTTCAGGAGTGGCAACGGACAGTGTGAGATCTCAGCGGTTGCGAGTACCAGAGTGTCATAGAGTGATGATAATGTAAGCCCGTGCGGAAGAGGAAGCGTTTTCCCTGTGGGTTTTGTGATGAAATTTGCCATTGATTCAATATGTCCGGCATCGAAATCGCGGGTGCTTCCGGTCAGTCTGGTCAGTCCCATTCTTAAAATTTGCCGTTGGATACTAATATGCAAATTCTTGCATGCTTTCTTGTCAAAATAAACAGCGTTGCCTTTTACGTGAACTGCAAGGTTCCATACGTTTCGAGCCTGATCTTCAATATAAGCGAGGTCATCTGTTGCTAGGGACGAGAGGCGTATCAGAGCGTCTTCAATACCGGCATTGTAGTTGCGCAATTGGGGCAGCAGCTCATGACGGATGCTGTTTCTGCGAAATGAGAGATCATCGTTTGACATGTCGTGTTGCGGTTGTATGTTATGTTGCCGGCAGTATGCAACGGTTTCTTCACGGGTGATTGATAACAGCGGTCGGACGATTGTGAGTGGCTGTTTAATCTCATCGAAAATCAGTGAAGATTCCGATTGCAAGCCGCGTAATCCTGTTGTGCCCGAGCCTCGAATGATGTGTAACAGGATTGTTTCAATATGGTCATTACGGGTATGTCCAACGGCAACGCAGCTTCCTTTTATTCGATCTACGACATCTGCAAGAAATGAATAACGGACATTTCGCGCTGCTTCCTCAAGGGAACAATGGTGTTCTTCCTTATAGCCGGTGACATCTTTCTGCTCGATTGTTGCCGGTATAGTAAGCTTTGCAGCAAAATTGGCGACAAATCTGGCATCTGCCCGGGATGCTTTACCCCGGAGTTTGTGATCGAGGTGTGCAACATGAATGTTAATGCCCAGCTCATCTCGGATTTTGGCTAAGATTGATAGCAGACATATCGAATCTGCACCACCGGAAACTGCCACCACGACGGTCTCTCCCTGTTGAAAAAGATGTTGTGCTATGATACTGTCACAGATACGCTGTTCCAGCGGCTTCTCACCAATCACTTCTATTAAACTCCATCCAGATGATACGTTTCTCCAAGTGACATCAGCGTTGCATAACCGTCGTCGTTTATATTCAGGGTGCTGATACTGGCTGCTGCCACTCTAAATCGTTCCAGATGTTGCAGGGAAATATCCAGTGCTCTGCAGATAATTGCCAGCGTAACAAAAAAATGACTGACCAGGACAATAGTTTGATGGGTATCACTATTAATGATTTGATGGGTTGCCGCCCATGAGCGATCTGCCATTTCAACGAGGCTTTCACCGCCGGGAACTCTCTCTGTGCCACCATCAATATGCCATTTCATTAAATATCTTATAAAATCGCCACCGATATCGGTGATGGCCTTTCCTTCGATGGTACCGAATGCCATCTCACGAAGATCGGGCACTGGAGTAATGCATAGTTGATGTGGCTGAGCTATCGCCTGTGCTGTATCGAGCGCTCTTATCAGAGGGCTGGAATATATGGAACCGATATTGGTATGACTGAGGGCTTGTGCTAACCGCTCGGCCTGTTTTTTGCCGCGATCATTAAGCACTGTATCGCTGCCACTGCCCTGAACCCAGTGCTGTTTGTTCCATGATGTTTCTCCATGTCGTACAAGAATGAGTTTTTTAATGGTGTATCTCCTCATCAGGGATGTCTCAATTGAAGATAAGGGCTGTTCGATGAATGCTCCGCGGTCGCTGCGGGAAACCGAGGGCTTTTGTGATCTGTTCGGGGCGTCCCGAGCCCCCCGAATCACATCGCAGTCTCATTGCGATAGTTATGCGTTCATTTGAATTTTCCAGCAATGAAAGGTCATCGATTAATGCTCTCAAGTCGTACGTTCGCACCGATTTATCTCGGGTGTGTTGCCAGGTGATGGTTTTGGCGGCGAGCATGTTATATATCGCTTGTTCGGTATCGGTAAATGTCTTGTCTCCGATCGTATCAATAGTAACCGTATATTCGGCGAATCGTACTTGTGCCTGGAGAGAAGGCATTTCTATACCTACTGCCCAGATATCGTAGATGGAGATGCCTGCAGGTATTTGACGATTGATCTGTGACAGCATGTACTGTGAAGATATCTGTCTGCCGAAATATGCATCCATCATCTCCGCATCGCTGGTTACACCGAGAGAAAGAGGCGCAGCCAGAGATAGCCTGGGATGTGGGGTGAAGCCCTCCGAGTACATGAGCGGCAGGTCGGCGCGGCGTATCGCTCTTTCCCATAATCTCATGATATCCAGGTGGGAGATGAATTTAACTTCGTCTCCCCGTGAGAATTTAAGCCGTAGTCGTTCCATGTTCCTTCGTTATACGGATTTTCTCTATTTTAAGGCCGCGCATCTCAAGGATATAAAATGTCAGGTTTTTGTACCGAAGCTGTTCGCCCTGTTTCGGGATGCGTCCCAGGTGTGCCATGACAAAGCCGGCTATCGTTTCGTAACCGCCCGGTGGCAGCTCAAGCCCCAGTTCCTCATTGGCGTCTTCAATTCGTATTCCGCTGTCGATTTCAAATGTGTTGGCATTGATGGTTACGATATCCGCGTCCTCGTCTGCCAACTTATCGCCGAGGCTTCCGACGATCTCCTCGGTCATCTGGCGTTGCGTAATAATGCCGGCCACGCCGCCGTATTCATCAACGATGATAGCTATGCTGTTGTTGCTCTCCTTCATTTCGCTGAGAAGCTCGCCGAGATGCTTGGTGGCTGGAACAAAAAATGCCGGCTTGATGAGGGCGTCGATGGTTTTATCTTCCGTGAGTCCTTCCGTTGATTGGGCGAGCAATATGTCCTTGATACTGAGCACGCCGACAACATTATCAGTTGTGCCTTCGTAAGCGGGGAAATGCGAATAGCGGTTGTTGCGGAAGATTTCAAGAAATTCGCGCACCGTAATACCCTTCTCGATCCAGGTAACATCAGTTCGCGGCGTCATCACCTCTTTCACCGGGCGATCGACAAATTCAAACGCATTATGAAGCATTTCTGCTTCATCTTCTTCCCAGACACCTTCAGCTTCGCCGACATTGATGGCGGTATGCATCTCCTCCTCATCGACGAGTGTTTGTTTTATATCTCCGCTTGCGATCAGATGGGTTACCCCGCGTCCGATAGCATGAAGAAGCCAAACGAATGGATAGTATACCCAGATTACAAGCTGGATGAGCCCTGCCAAAAAAAGAGCCACTTTTTCCGAATTATGTTCGGCGTATGTTTTGGGGATAACATCAGCAATAATAAGAATGATTATTGTTGCGCCAATGGTGGCGATAAGTGCGCCTATAGCATCACCGAATAGATTCACTGCAATGACAGTAGCCATAGCTGCCGCTGCAGTGTTAAGAAGATCGTTCATGAACAGTATAGCGGAGAGAAACCTTCCCCGGGGCGTCATCACCTTCTCAATCCTTTCTGCTCCTTTGGCTCCTATGCTCAATAGATGCTTTATTCGGAGCTTGGGAAGGGATGTCATACTTGTTTCTGCAGCTGAGAATATTGCAGAAAGCATCACAAAAACGATGAAAAGCGTTAAATATAAAAGATTACTGTCACTCATAACACTCGGAATCCCTTATATTATAAGGCAAAAGCCTTTGTACTCCAAGAATGCAAGGTATTTACTCTGTGTTGAAACGGTAGTTTGCTGTTTGTTAGAATGCGGACGTTTACCAATTATAACGAGGAGGCGAAATATGGCGCTTATTTACAAGAAAGAGGGCAGAGTTGCTACATTTACTATTAATAGACCGGAAGCATTTAATGCAATGAATTCGGAGACATACAAAGAGTTGAGCGATGCGCTTATCGATTTTAAAGATGACGATAATCTCTGGGTGGGCATTGTTACCGGTGCGGGCGATAGGGCGTTTTGTGCAGGCGCAGATATCAAGACCATGCTTCCTGCGATAAAATTAACGAAAGATCAGCCCTGGGTGGATCCGCCCAGCCTTTATCGCGGATTAAATCTGTGGAAGCCGGTGATAGCAGCAGTTAATGGCCTTGCTCTCGGCGGCGGTCTGGAACTGGCTCTCGGATGCGATATTAAAATTGCCTCGGAGAATGCGGTTTTCGGATTACCGGAAGTTACACTGGGATTAATACCCGGGTGGGGCGGCACACAGCGTCTTCCTCGCGCTATCCCGGTAGCATTAGCAGCAGAGATGATTTTAACAGGGAAAAAGATAGATGCGAAAGAGGCTTATCGCATAGGTTTGGTCAGCAAAGTTGTTTCCCTTGCAGATTTGATGAAAACGTCAATGGAGACGGCGGAAGCTCTCTTAAAGGCGGGACCGCTTGCTGTTCGTGCTGCAAAGAAGGCTATGATGCTTGGCCTCGGCGAGCCTCTGCAGCGCGGACTGGAGATAGAACGTGATATGATCGATTATATCACCCACACTGAGGATTTTACCGAGGGCACAACAGCATTTGTAGAGAAACGGAAGCCTGAATTCAAAGCAAAATAGCATTAGCAAACGATATAGCTATATAAATAACGAAAGAGGAGAGCTTTGCCTAGCAGGCAAAGCTCTCCTCTTTTCAGCGTAATCTGAATTTACAGCACTGTAAAGATTATTTCAATGCTCCTCTTTATCAGAAACCCGGCTATGATATGAGGTAAAGTCATAATTGGAATGTATTTTTGCAAATAATTTGCATTTGCATTATTATTAGCGCATGTAAAAGGTGGAGGGACAGATGTCTGTGAAGCAATACTATGATAGTAAGAAAATTTTAGTCCACACGCAGCAGCGTGTTACTGCAAATCGAAAATTGTTGCTCGATCTCATCCATGCGAGCCCAGGCCATTTTGATGCCGATGAAATATATCGAAAAGCACGGGAAGAGAATAGTACCATTAGCCTTTCGACCGTGTATCGTAATTTGCAACTCTTCAAGAAGCTCGGTATTGTGGAGGAGCGACACTTTAGCCAAGATCATCACCACTATGAAAAGAAACAGACAGCGGATCATCAACATTTTCAATGTACACGGTGCGGGAAAATCATTGAACTCTCATGGCCACTGCTTCCGAAGTCAAAGAAGATAGTGAGTGAGCGATATGGTTTTCAGATCACAGGTGTAGAGATCGAGTTGACAGGTCTATGCTTTGAGTGTGGGAAGATGCAGGAGGCCGGTCTATGATGAAAAAAAAGCAGATGACGCTGGCACAACTGCCCGAGGGGCAGAGTGGTACTGTTGTTCAGATACAAGGCGGCAATGTTCTGGCAAAGCGGCTTGAGGATATGGGAATCAGACAGGGAAAAACAATTACCAAACAGAGTGCCATGATGTTTCACGGACCGGTAACTATTCTCGTAGACCGTGCCCAGGTGGCGCTCGGCTATGGAATGGCCAGTGCCATTCTGCTCGAAGTAGATGCGACATCATTTCGCATAGAGAAGGTTGAAGGGTAATGAAAATCCTTCTTGTGGGGAATCCGAATGTCGGTAAGAGTGCTCTTTTTTCACGTCTTACCGGTACTTATATTATGTCTTCGAACTATTCGGGTACGACGGTTGGCTATACAAGGGGTTTTGTTAAACTAAAAGATCAACGCATTGAGATCATCGATGTCCCCGGAATATACGGACTTGATCCGACGAATGAAGCCGAAGCGGTAGCGGTTAAGATGCTGGATGATGCTAACGCTATCATCGTCAATGTCATTGATGCCACCAATCTTGAGAGAAATCTAAATTTGACATTACAGCTTATCAAACGCGGCTTACCTCTTATTGTTGCTCTGAATATGTGGGATGATGCGCGTCATCGTGGCATCGAGATTAATGCTGAAGAGCTCGCCGGGCTACTTGGAGTTCCTGTTATTCCAACTATAGGTACCACTGGAGAAGGAATTAAACAACTAATCGAACATTTGCAAGAGGTAAAGCCAGTTCCTCCAGTTCCGCCGGTTGAAGATGATAAAAATGATCGTTGGCAGCAGATCGGTACTATTGTAAGTAAAGTACAGACATTAAAGCACCGTCATCATACATGGAGAGAGACGCTCGGCGATTTCAGCCATCATCCGCTTGGTGGCTTGCTGGTTGCCGCAGTTGTCCTTGCCGCAACATTCTGGCTTATCAGACTTATCGGCGAAAGCATCATATCATATGTTACGGACCCTCTTTTCGATGTGCTCTGGACGCCTGCGCTCATGAAGCTCAGTGCAATTATGGGGTCATCAGGTTTTTTTCACGATATACTGGTCGGGCAACTTATTGACGGGCAGGTCGATTATCTGCAATCGTTCGGTTTATTGAGTACAGGGTTGTACATTCCGATTGGAGCTGTGCTGCCCTATATAGTCGCTTTTTATTTTGCCTTGGGATTGCTCGAGGATAGCGGATATTTGCCGCGCTTGGCTATTTTAATGGATTCGATGATGCATCGTCTGGGATTGCACGGCTATGCCATTATTCCGGTTATCCTCGGTTTCGGCTGTAATGTGCCTGCCATAATGGCAACAAGGATACTGGAAAGTAAACGTCAGCGATTCATTGCTGCTACACTTATTTCTGTTGCTGTCCCCTGTGCAGCGCTGCAGGCAATGATTATAGGACTCGTTGGCCATTATGGTATGGGCTATGTTGCAATCGTGTACGGCAGCCTGTTTGCCACCTGGATTATTATCGGTTTCATTCTGAACCGGATTATGAAAGGATATAGCCCCGAATTGCTGCTGGAAATTCCGCCGTATCGATTGCCTTCACTGCGTGTTATCGGTGAAAAATTATGGTTAAGGCTTTCCGGATTCTTTATTGAAGCTTTACCTATTGTTCTTGCGTCCGTTTTTGTGGTTAATATTCTGTATGTGCTTGGTATATTCGACCATATTGCACGCTTTACTGCACCCGTAGTAGGTGGCATTCTCGGGTTACCCGATGACAGCATTACTGCGATTCTCGTTGGTATTCTCCGCAAAGATGTCGCTATGGGTATGCTCGTCCCTCTATCTTTGACGGCCAAGCAGCTTGTTATCAGCAGCACAGTGCTGGCAATGTCCTTTCCCTGCGTGGCGACGTTTGTCATACTCGGCAGGGAACTGGGCGTACAAGCTATGTTGAAATCCTCTGCTATTATGATCGTCGCTGCTTTGATTGTTGGCGGGATTCTCAATATGATATTGTAAATAACAGAGCAGGTAAAAAAGCTTGGACGTGGTAATTGAAAAAGCACAGGAACTGGGTTTTTGCTTTGGCGTGCGACGTGCCATTAAGTTAATTGAAAATGCTGCACGAAGACAACAAGGCATCACAACGCTCGGTCCGATCGTTCATAACAGGCTTGTTGTTGCCAGGCTGGCGGCAATGGGAGTGAAATCAATTCATAATTTGGATGACTTCAAAGGTGGCACACTAGCCATTCCTTCCCATGGCGCTTCTCCTGAGGTGCTGGAGAAAATTAACAGCCTTCATGTGGATGTTATCGATACTACCTGTCCTAATGTCAGAAGTGCACAAATCGCGGCAAAAGGGCTTGCGGAGAGCGGCTTCAATGTTATTATTTTCGGAGAGGAGACGCATCCCGAAGTGAAAGCTCTCGTTGGTTGGGCAGGAACTAAAGCGATCGCAACGCTCGGGAATAACGATATTGGCGTATATGGGCCGTCCGATCGGGTGGGGATTTTGTCTCAAACAACCCAAAGCAAAACACAATTTACTGATTTCACCCGCGATCTTCGTCGAAAAGTACTTTCAGATGTACGTGAAGTAAAAGTCATTAATACGCTTTGCGACGAAACACAAAAACGTCAAACAGCGGCATTTAATCTGGCGCGAAAATCCGATTTAATGATTGTTGTCGGCGGCAGGAATAGCGCCAATACGCAGCGGCTGGCTGATGTCTGTTCATCAATGACGGAGACTCATCTGATTGAAACGGCAGATGAGATAGAGGCGAATTGGCTTTCAGGTAAACGGCAGATAGGTATTACTGCCGGTGCATCGACACCTGATGAAGCGATTGAAGAGGTTGTGCAGAAATTGGTCTCTCAAACAAAAGACGTATAGATTTATCCCATCTTATCGTCCATCTGCTTGCCGCCGATCAGATGAAAATGAAGATGCGGTACCACTTGTCCTCCCTCCGCTCCGCAATTTGTCACCAGACGATATCCTCTCACGGCCAGCCCCTCGGACTGTGCTATCTTCGTTGCCAGCATGATGAGACGACCCATTAATGTCTCATGTTCCGGTTTCAGATGGGCAAGCGATGTGATATGAAATTTGGGGACAATGAGCACATGCACAGGTGACTGCGGGTGGATATCGCGAAATGCAATAAAATCAGCATCTTCAAAGAGCTTCTCTGAAGGGATCCGCCCGTCAACGATTTTACAGAAAACGCAATCCATAAGGCTTTACGTTATTGTGTCAGGCGCACACCGAGACACGTAACAGTTCGTGCAATGCCGGGTACAAGGTGGATTTCCTTTGTAACCAGTGTGCCGATGCTATTGATATCATCATGTTCAACAACAACCACAATATCATAGGGACCGGTTACGACGTCAATCGATTTGATTGCCTTGACCTTCTTTGCGGTAAGAGTGTTATATGCCTCTCTGGTCTTTCCTACTTCAGTTTCAATAAGAATATATGCTTTGGCCATAGTAAAGCTCCCTCCTAAAGCATTGTATAGAGTATCGTATCATTCTCCACCTTATTTCGCAAGGGGGCGCGTACAGTTCATTTCTGAGGTTACCGTCATAGTAACAAGGTGACATCGTTCTGCGAGTTAATGTAAGAAGCGCTCTCATTCTTGTTTCTTCTTGAGATAATCCTCGATAGCCGATTGCAGCGCCTCTTCGGCCAGCACAGAACAATGCATCTTTATCTTGGGTAAACCACCGAGCGCTTCGGCCACCGCTTTATTGGAGATTTTCAGAGCCTCTTCAATTGTCTTTCCCTTCACCATCTCGGTAACCATGGAGCTGGTGGCAATCGCCGCACCGCAGCCAAAGGTTTTGAACTTGGCATCGGTGA
>DNCV01000078.1:327-19576 GCA_003484395.1 Dehalococcoidia bacterium | reverse complement strand
TGGGTTGTGTAAATGCTATCTGAATGCCTGCAAGTAAATTCCCAAATATCTTCTGTGCCGCGAGTCCAATGACCACGCTTGCCAGACCAGCCGAAGCGAGTATGCCCGTGCCCAACTGACGGAAGCTGTCAAATCCCATTAAGATCAACGCCACTGCCAGTATAATGATAATCGCAGCTAATATCTTTCTGATGGTCTGTGTTTGTGTATATATCTTTCTTGCCTGCAAGTTATCTTTGGTATCAATTTTATAACGGCTTAGTATTAAATCCTCAGCAACAGCGGTCAGACAGATTGTCAACCAGGATACCGCAATAATAAACAATGACCGGAATATACTATCGACAATATAAAGAGTACTCTCCGGTAGTTCTATAACAGGAATAACGATATTTATAACCAAAAGAACCATGAGATACTTAAAGGGTCTGCGGGTGTGCTTTACCAAAGAGCCGAATACTACACTTGAGGTGCGTTTTTGAATGCGTGTCAGGATGTGGAAGACGATAAGGTGCACTATGATACCAATGATGCCGGCGCCTATTATAATAGCGAGATCAAATATAATGGGCTTCCAGTTTTCAAAAAGCTCTATCATTAAGTCCTCCACCAACGAATTCGCAACTATTTATATTGCAGCATCACCGCAATTCAGAACGTTCACGCTGATTCGAAGCATTGAAATGATATCGATCATCAGATCGTGAAAGTATCCGGAGATCAATAAAACAATTGCTGCAATATGATGAGATCATCGGTATAGCATTCAAATATTTTTATAAATGTTTGTTTGCATTCTAATTAACCTGATTAAGCATGTCAATGATTTTGCAGCTAATTTCATTCTCTCATCAACATTTTGTAATGTTCACAGACTGCATATGAAGTAAACAATTGATATCATTGTTGAGCCAAGAAAAAAGTAATATCACAGATACTCTTATATACAAACATTTGATTAGCAAGGATAAAACGTGGTTAAATTAGTCCATTACGAAATGAGTCCTTAAAAACGAAACAAAATCTATATGTACTATCAACAAGATGAGAAGTCCCAGCTTCTCGCCCTGACGAAAATCACTAAAAATCACACTACAAATAAAGCGAGATAATTGTTGACAATGGAATTAATCGCCAACTACAGAAAAAAACTGCTACATTTTTTTGAGTCATTTGTCATATCGAGATCATATCTATCTTCGGTGACAGCGGGATTCAGAATTTCTCGTAAGTATTACATCTGCCAAAGCCTTGTTGCTACCGTAGTCGTCTTAATTGTATTTTTGATATTAACCGAAAATCATGCCGTCGTAGTAGCATCCCTTGGTTCCACTGCTTTTATTATATTTGCCATGCCAAGAAGCATCACCGCTGAACCAAGAAGGGTTATCGGCGGACATTTAATGGGCATTATTTCAGGATCGTTATTCGCCTTTATTCCGCAATTATCGCTTATTCCGTCAGCGATCATTTATTCGATCGCCGTTGGTATTTCCATCTTTCTCATGGTAAGCACAAAGACCGAACATCCTCCCGCAAGCGGAACAGCTCTGGGAATTGCATTAAACGGACTAACGGTTAGTGTTGCACTGGCGGTTGTTATCAGTGCAGCTCTATTATCGGTATCACATTACTTTCTCAAGCGTTATTTAAGAGACTTGACGTAGGTTATATGTTTTTTGAGGACTTACAAAACAACCTGCTTATCGAAATAATACGGGCAGCATTACTACTCATCGCATTTGTGCTCCCGGGCTGGCTTTTCGTTTTTATTATAAAAAAAATGCAAAATAAATGGCCGGAACGCAAGGAGCACTCACCCGTTGTTTTATCGTATCTTTTTATTTTGCGATGGCCAATCTTTATTCTACTCGCTGTTCAAGGCGCTATAGTGGCATTGCGGTCAATGTCATTCACGGAGAACTGGCATGATACGCTGAATAAAAGCAGTATTGTTACGCTTATAGTAATCGGTACCTATGTGGTCGCAAAAGTGTTCAGCTATTTTCTGGGACGGCGCTTGGGCATAGCCTCTGCTCAAAAGAAAATTTATATCGATGAAGGGACGATACGTTTTATTCAACGGATTACGGTGATCCTGCTCTACACCGGCGGCATCCTGCTGCTTCTGGATTATCTTGGAATACCGATCAGTCCTCTTCTTGCCGGGCTCGGCATCGGCGGTCTGGCGATAGCACTCGCTCTACAACCGACACTCGGCAATTTCTTTGCGGGTTCACAGATCATAACTGACCAGATAGTCCGCGTCGGTGATTATATCGAGCTCGATAATGGAGCTAAAGGATATGTTGTCGATATCGGCTGGCGCAGCACCAGGATACGCACCACATTTAATAATCTGGTGATCATTCCCAATTCACGCCTTGCCGACAGCATCATTACCAATTATTACAGCCCTCATATGGAACTGGCCATTACCGTTGATGGCGGGGTAAGCTACAGCAGCGACCTGCAGCACGTGGAAAACGTGGCTATGGAAGTCGCCAACGAAGTTATCGAAGAATTACCCGAAGCTGTCAAAGAACGGGGAGCGTGGTTTGGATATGAAGCATTCGATGATTCCAATATAAAATTCTGGATATGGATCTACGCTAAAGACAGGCTATCGTCTTTTACGGTGAAAACAGAGCTAATCAAGCGGCTCCACACCCGTTTCCGTAAAGAGGGTATAAAGATCAACTATCCGGTTCGAGAAATTATAGAATACACTGATACAGCAAAGACGATGGAGCATGGTAATGCTGGTGAAGAAGTAACGTAATTGACAGCGTGCAACAATGATAAGCTCAGACGTTTCCTTTCAGTGAATCCGACAGCAGCTTTGCCAGCACCTGCGATATATCCAGTAATGAGTGATGCTGAGCCAGCATGCCCTTGGTATAAATTCCGGTTATAGGAAAAGTACCGATTACTTCATAACCAAGTGCGGCAAGCGGAAGTCGCATGGCTTCCAGCGTCAGGTGCATTCCTTCTTGAACTCCAAACTGTTCGCCGATGGCCGCTACGATAGCCTTTCGTCCCTGTCCGCTTAACCGGCTGGACCATTGTCCCGGTCTCTCGCCATGAAATTCATAGAAGCAGTATAACCGATCGATAAACGCCTTCATTAACGCAGTAATGTTGTAGTTATGCACAGGAGATACCAGTATCAATCCGCCTGCCTCGAGAATTTTAGGATAAATATACTGCATATCATCATTTAGCCCCGTGCATTGCCTGTCTTTGCGGCAGCGCTCACAGCCAATACAAGATTGGAATTGATAATCCCGTAACTGAATCTCTTCGACATCAATGACATTGGAAGCTACAGTTTCAAGGAAATGTTGTAGCAGAATATCTGAGTTACCGTCTTTACGGGGACTGCTTCCGATGCCCAGTACCTTCAATACCATTGAATCAATCCTCTGAAAGAATTTGGAAGATTAGCTCCCGACCATACTTTTAAGTTTATTCTGCTGTTGGGCTGCCATGGATGACGTTATTCGATCAATAATAATAGCCATGAGCACGATACTGAGCCCCGCCTCAAATCCACGTCCGACTTCGATGCGGTTAATCGCCAGTAATACTTCCAGTCCAAGCCCTTTCGCACCAATCATTGAGGCGATGACAACCATTGCCAGTGCCATCATCGTCGTTTGATTGATGCCGACCATAATGGACGGCATGGACAACGGCAATTGAACATCGAATAGAATACGTCGCGAATTTGCACCGAACGCTTTAGCCGCTTCGATAACGCTTTCCGGCACCTGTCGTATACCGACATTGGTAAGGCGTATTACAGGCGGCATGGCATAAAT
Source organism: Dehalococcoidia bacterium (assembly GCA_003484395.1). Classification (GTDB taxonomy): domain Bacteria; phylum Chloroflexota; class Dehalococcoidia; order GIF9; family UBA5629; genus UBA5629. The sequence continues at coordinate 15,752 of DNCV01000078.1, read as the reverse complement.
AATAGTGGCAAAAACAGCGGGCACCTTTCCCAGACCGAAGAACATCAGTGCCGGGATAAGGTAGACGAAGCTTGGCATGGTTTGCATTGCATCGAGCACCGGCCTGATAACGGATTCAATGAACTTGTTCTGGGCCATTGCTATCCCTAATGGTATTCCCAAAACCAGCGATAAAATGACTGAGGCTATAATTATAGCTAATGTCATCATGGAAAGATCCCAGTAGCCGAAGCTGCCGATGATGAGCATCATGCCTGCCATAAGCAATCCCGCCCACCAGCGTCTCATTGTCCACCAGCCGAGCAATCCGATGATGAGCAGCACCGCAGGCCATGGGAGCCAGAGCAGAAAGTTCTCAATATTAAGCAGCACTCCCAGGATACCTTCACCGACAGTGTCAAAGAAAGCGGAAAAGTTGGTGAGGAGCCATCTCATACCGGCATCCACCCATTCTGCAAGGGGAATATTTATAAAGCTAGGAAACTCCAGCACCTTTCTCCTCCTCTGTTCTCCTGATCATGCTGTTAAAGATCGCACTTGTTTCCACCTGTTCCAATAGTTTGCCATCCTCATCGACAACGGGGATGGGGTGTTTACTTGCTGCTGCCAGTGGGAAAAGGCTTTCCACGGATGATTCAGGAGTACATGTATTGGTTATCTTTTCCATCGCGCCTATAACAGATTGTCCCCGCCGCTGTTCGGAGAGGTTTTGCGCATTAAGCAATCCCAAAAATTTTCCAGAACGGTCGACGACGAAGGCATGGTCTGCTTCTTTTGCAGCAAGCATTTGCAGCGCCTGATCAGGTTTATGCCATTCATACAATGTGACTCCCGGCTGAGACATAATGCTGCTTGCAGTCAACACTTTAGCCAGTATGGCATCTTGAACGAAGCGACGGACGTATTCGTCTTTCGGCTCCGTAATCAGTTCCTGCGGCGTTCCGATCTGAATGATCTCGCCGTTCCGCATGAGTGCAATTCGATTCCCCAATCTGGTAGCACCGTGCAGGTCATGTGTAACAAATAGAATAGTCTTCTTGAATTCCGCCTGGATATCGAACAGCTCATCCTGCATCTGTCTCCGAATAAGAGGATCAAGTCCGCCGAATGGTTCGTCAAGTAATAGTATTTCAGGATCCGTTGCCAGTGCACGAGCTATCCCGACACGCTGTTGCATGCCTCCGCTTAAAGAGCCGGGATAGTATTTCTCCCAGCCCTTTAACCCTACCTTTTTAATGACCTCCTCAGCGCGGGCATGCCGCTTTTTTCTTGACATACCCCGTATTTGAAGTCCATACGCTACGTTATCAATAACTGTCCGGTGCGGGAATAAACCGAAATGCTGAAAAACCATAGCTGTCGTATGCGTCCGCAGGTAGTCGAGCTGTCGCCGTTTAAATTGACAGATATCCTTGCCATGAATTAGTATGCTGCCAGTCGTCGGCTCTATCAGACGGAGAATACAGCGGATCAGTGTCGATTTCCCGCTTCCGGATAATCCCATAATGACAAAGACCTCACCACGGTTCACTTTAAAAGAGATATCTTTCATTGCCAGGACGCAGCCCGTCTTCTCGAGTATCTCTTCTTTACTGCTCGATTTTATGTCGGAGTTTAAAACCTGCTGTGGATCTTTACCGAATATTTTCCATACGTTGTTAACTTCAACAACGATATCTTCCGGTCGCATTTGGCCAACCTTATTGCCATTGATACTGTCATTTCCACTCAATAAGCCTCTCCTCCCTTCGTATTACTGCAATGCCTTTTTAATCTTTGCCGCGATATCTGAAGCGACCCACGGAGTCCATGTTGATTCGTCTTCTTTCAGAAACCATTTTGCAGCAGTTCCCGTATCGGCTTTCTGTGCCTGCATATATGCAAGTGCCTTATTGGCCATGTCCGTTGTTGTCTCATACTTACTAAGGAATTCGGTAACCATCGGGTTGGCATCTGCGAACTTTTTATTCACTATGATGTTAACGTTTACTGCTGGATAGGCACAAGCATGTGTTGTTTCCCATATTTTTTTATCATACGCCGGTTCTTCAATGGGAGTCATATCCAGCTTTCCCAATATCCACGTGGGAGCCCAATAATAGCCAAACCACGCCGCTCCTTTTTCGTAAGCCGAAACCATCGATGCCGCCAGTGCGGCTCCGGAGCCGGGGAGGAAAATCGCGAAATTTTTATCCAGCCCGTATGCTTTAAATTTGGTCTCATTGATTTTCTCACATTCCCATCCTGCTATGCAGGAATAAAAGCGTCCCTTTGATGGATTTTCAGGATCCTTAAACAGCTCCCAGTATTCCGGCAGATCCGAAACGCTTTTAAGATCGGGAGCCGTCGCTTTGATATTCCGGGAGGCGTCCCCTTTGATCATATATGTCGGTACCAGGAATCCCTGCCAGTTATCGGCGAAATTACTGCCAAGATCGATGACTTCGTTGGCAGCAACCGCTTTATCATAGGCCTCCTGTTGATTTTCCACCCAGCATTCCATGTTGATATCTATGTCGCCTTTGGCTAGCCCCGCAAACAGCGGGATAGTTTCCCCAGGAACGTAATCTGACTTATAACCGTAGCCGTGTTCCAAGATGAACGCCGCTATGCGGTTGTGTACCTGTATGCTATCCCAGCCGGCATCCGCAAAAATGATGGTTTTGTCCGGAGCACTCGTAGTCGTTGCTGTCGTACCGCTCGTTTGTTCGGCACAACCGAAAACGGCTACCAACAGCACTAAAGCAATGATGACGAATGTGAAACTTTGTTTCCATTGAAATTTCATTTAATAGCCTCCTGTCAATAATTAGTGTTTTGGGTACGAAATTCTCTCTGCACGATCAGATCGATAGCATCTATTTTCGTATGCATTTCATGCATACATTTCCAATCAATACCACGCTACCCTGATAGATAAAGTAATCACTCAATCACATGATACCCCTATCGATGCTTTGGTTATAAGAAATGCCGATGGGAAACGAGAAATACAATCTGAAGTTGTTGTGTTTCAGCACAAATTGTAATCAATCGATTATATTTATACCATGTTAACGAAACCATGTCAATAAGAAACCTTGCTTTTTATGGAGCATATCTGGTATACTGTATAGTAATTAAGAACCTTTAAGTCAGTCCAGAGAGACTGGCAAGGGAGTGCAATGCAAAACCTGAAAATATGTGGTGGTGCGGGTAGAGACGGGAGCTTGTTACGAGTAACCTCTTGTAGTAAGGCAGGAGGTTTTTTTTATGCCTGAGAAAGCCTTGATGTCCTCTCAAGATATCGAGAGGGCTCTCATCCGCGTTTCCCATGAGATTATCGAGCACAACAAAGGTGCGGCACAGCTTGTTCTTGTCGGCCTGATGACGCGGGGCGTGCCGCTGGCATATCGGCTGGCTAAGATACTCGAGAAACTGGAGAACATCCTGCCGCCAGTTGGTTCGCTTGATATCACCCTCTATCGCGATGACGTGGCCTCAATGGCCTTGCATCATGCCGTCCAACGCACCGATATACCGGTGGATGTGACCGATAAGCAGGTCGTTCTCGTTGACGATGTTTTCTATACAGGCCGCAGCATCCGTGCCGCCATGGATGCGGTTTTCGATCACGGACGCCCTCAGTCGATTCAGCTTGCCGTCCTTGTCGACCGGGGCCATCGGGAGCTGCCTGTCCGTGCCGATTACGTCGGCAAGAATATTCCTACTGCACGATCCGAAGAGATCAAGGTCTACGTTAAAGAAGTTGACGGAGAGGATAAGGTGACGATCATCCCCTCATTAGAGAACGGAGAGCGCGCCAATGGCTGACCTGTCCCTTTCTACTGGGCTTCCCGAGACATCCCCCGATGTCTGGAAGCATGAGCATGTTCTCGATGTCGATGATTTCAGCAGAGACGAAATAGACCTCGTCCATGAAGTGGCCGATGCCATGGGTGAGATACTCACGCGTGAAGTGAAGAAGGTGCCGACGCTCAGGGGAAAGACGGTTGTGACAATGTTTTACGAGGCGAGCACCAGGACGCGTGCCTCATTCGAGCTCGCCGCGAAGAATCTCAGCGCCGATACGGTCAATCTCGATGCATCCAAGAGCAGCGTGACCAAGGGAGAATCGTTTATCGATAGCCTGCGGACGATACAGGCGCTTGGCGCGGATGTTATCATCATACGCCATTCTCATTCGGGAGCGCCGTACCTTGCATCACGGAGCGTTCATGCCCATATCGTAAATGCCGGCGACGGCTGGCATGCCCATCCGTCTCAGTCCCTTCTCGATACATATACAATCCGCAAACATTTGGGCACACTTGAAGATAAAAAGATAGCCATCGTCGGCGATATCCTGCACAGTCGGGTGGCACATTCCAATCTCTGGGGCATGAGCAAATTAGGAGCGCAGATCGTGCTCTGCGGGCCGCAGACACTGCTCCCGCTCGATACCGAGGGATTTATTTCCCGCTCCGGCTTGTCCGGCGTAACGGTTGAACCGGTCATCGAAAAAGCGTTAAAGGATGCCGACATCGTCATGGCTCTCAGGCTGCAACTGGAGAGGCAACAGGCGGGATTGCTGCCGACAATACGTGAATATGTTCAGCGCTACGCCATCACCGCTGAGCGGCTGCGGCTGGCGAAGCCCAATGCGTTGCTGCTTCATCCAGGTCCGGTGAACGAGGGCATAGAGCTGAGTCCGGAGGTTGCCTACGGGGCACAGTCGGTCATTCAGGAACAGGTGACCAACGGCGTTGCCATCCGCATGGCGCTTCTGTATCTCGTCTGCGGGAGGAAACATAACTAATGGCGCGTGATTTGCTCATAATCGGCGGACGCATCATCGATGCGGATCAGAATATCGATGCTGCCGGTGATCTGCTCATTTCGGATGGAAAGTTCAGCCAGATAGGATCGCCAGGGACGCTGCCGAGTAAAAACGCCGATGTCATCGATGCAGCGGGCTGCATCGTCTGTCAGGGATTCATCGATCTGCACTGCCACCTGAGGGATCCGGGTTTTGAGGAAAAAGAGACTATCGCAACGGGGACGAAAGCGGCAGCCGCAGGCGGATTCACCACGGTGTGCTGTATGCCGAATACGAATCCTCCGATCGATAGCCGAGCCTCCGTTGAGTACGTTATCAGGACGGCGGCGCAAAGCGGTACCATCCGGGTTCTGCCGATCGGCTGCATTACGAAAGGGCGCAAGGGCGCCGAGCTTTCGGAGATGTACGATCTTGCCGATGCCGGCGTCATTGGCTTCAGCGATGACGGCAGCACAGTAGCCAATCCGCAGCTTCTACAGAAGGCTATGGAGTACAGCCGTACGCTCGGATTGCCGATTATCGAGCACTGCGAGGATCCGATGCTAGCGAAGGACGGCTACATGCATGAAGGCTGGGTATCCACACGGCTTGGACTCAAAGGTGTTCCGACAGCCGCGGAAGAGGTGATCATCGCCCGTGACATTGCCCTGGCACAATTAACCAAAGCAAAGCTGCATATCGCTCATGTGAGCACGGCAGGTTCGGTGGAGATGATCCGGCGCGCCAAAGAAGCGGGTATATCGATTACTGCTGAGGTTACCCCTCACCACCTCACACTGACCCATGAGAGGGTGATGAGAACTGGAAGGGGTAACCGGAGCGAACTTCTCTACGATACCAATGCTAAGGTGAATCCACCGCTCCGTACCGAAGAGGATATAGCTGCCCTGATTGCAGGACTTAAAGCGGGCGTTATCGATTGCATCGCAACCGATCATGCCCCTCACCATGAGATTGACAAGCTCTGCGAGTTCGGCCTCGCCGCCTTCGGCATCAGCGGCTTTGAGACAGCCCTGGGCAGCCTCATGACACTGGTGCACAACGGACATCTGGATATGAAAGCGCTGATCGCCGCATTGACCGCCGTGCCGTCACGGATACTTGGCAAAAATTACGGCATACCCGCCGGCATCAAGATCGGAAGCACAGCGGATATCGTCATCTTCGATCCAGATAAGGAGTGGACGGTTCGAAGCAGCGATTTCGCATCAAAGGGGAAAAACACTCCTTTGGAAGGACAGGCGCTGAAGGGCAAGGTTAAGGCCACTATTTATTACGGCGCAGTAGTTTATAGCGAAGGATAATCGGAATATATGGATAAAAAAGCGATACTTGCCCTCGAAGATGGAAAAGTCTTTGAGGGCTATTTATACGGATCGCCCGGTACGGCCTTCGGAGAAGTGGTATTCGATACCGCAATGACGGGCTACGAGGAGATGCTTACCGATCCCTCCTTTGCCGGACAGATCGTAGTACCGACGTATCCGCTCATCGGCAATTACGGCATCAATGAACAGGATTCGGAATCGAAGAAGGTACAGGTGAGCGGCTTCGTTGTGTGTGAATGGTGCGTTGTGCCGAGCCATAAACGCTCGTCGAAAACACTCCATGAGTATCTGGCGAAAAATAATGTGCCGGGACTCTATGGCGTCGATACGCGTGCGCTTACCCGTCATCTTCGTTCCCGCGGTGTCATGCTCGGCGTATTGACCTCTGAGATGACGCCGAACCAGGCGCTCGAGGAGATCATGAAGCAGCCCCGCTATGGGAACATGGACTTCATCAATCAGGTTACTGCTGAAAAAGCGTATGACTGGGAAGATGACGATACCGCCGACAGCTCGGCGATGCGTATCGTTGTCTTGGATATGGGCATGAAATACAATATCGCCCGGCTGCTGGCGAAGCAGGGATGCAAACTCCATGTCGCACCGGCGACGGCGGATGCGGATTACATTCTCGGAATGAAACCTGACGGCATTGTCCTGTCGCCGGGACCGGGTGACCCGGCGCTGCTGGACTATATCACCGAAACGGTCAAAACGCTGGTTTATAAAAAGCCGGTGATGGGCATATGCCTCGGTCACCAGCTCATCGGTCGCGCGCTTGGAGCAACGACATATAAACTGAAGTTCGGGCATCGCGGCGGCAACCATCCGGTTAAAGATTTATCGACGGGGAGAATTTATATCACAACACAGAATCACGGCTATGCCATCGATGCCTCGACGGTCACAGGCGGGCTTGAGGTCAGCCATATCAACAACAACGACGGGACGGTCGAGGGTTTGAAGCATCGCGACTTGCCGGTTTTCTCAATTCAGTATCATTCCGAAGGCGCTCCCGGACCGCAGGATAATGAATATCTGTTTAAGACATTTCTTACAATGGTAAAAGATGGAAAGTAATAGTACGAACGATTTGGTCACCTCGAGCGAAGCCGAGAGGTCTTTTGCTGCCGTTAGGATCGCATTTATGGTCGTGACAGAAGACATCTCGGCGTTTTCAACAGGCTCGTTGCGGCGCTGCGCTCGAAATTACAAGAGGGAGATAAGTTGGCTACGAAGGTTTCCAAAGTTCTGGTGATCGGTTCGGGACCGATCGTTATCGGTCAGGCGGCGGAGTTCGATTATGCCGGCGCCCAGGCGTGCAAGTCCCTCCGAGAGGAAGGAATTACCACGGTGCTGGTGAACTCCAACCCGGCGACGATTATGACTGATGAGGGTATCGCCGACGTCGTGTATATCGAGCCGCTTACCGTCGAAGTGATTGAGCGGATCATTGCCGCTGAACGTCCGGACGGGCTTCTGCCCACGCTCGGAGGACAGACGGGGCTGAATCTGGCCGTGGAGCTTGCCGATGCCGGCATCCTCGATAAATACAATGTGAAGCTGCTCGGCACCCCTCTGGAGACGATCAGAAAGGCTGAGGAAAGATCGCTATTTAAACAGTTAATCCTCGATATCGGCGAGCCATTGCCTGAGAGCGTCACAGTCAATTCCGTGACTGAGGCTAAAAAGTTCGCCGGCAAGATGGGGTTGCCGCTCATTGTCCGCCCCTCGTTTACGCTTGGCGGCACCGGCGGAGGCATAGCCAGAACCACCGGGGAACTGGAACAATTCGTATCCAGCGGCCTCGCTGCCAGCATGACCCGTCAGGTGCTTGTCGAACAGTGCGTGCTCGGCTGGAAAGAGATCGAGTACGAGGTGATGCGCGATGCTGCTGATAACTGCATCACCATCTGCAACATGGAGAATATGGATCCTATGGGAGTGCATACCGGCGACAGCATTGTAGTCGCTCCCAGCCAGACCCTGACCGATAAAGAATACCAGATGCTGCGTACGGCGAGCCTGAAGATAATCAGAGCGCTGGGCATTGAAGGAGGCTGCAACGTACAATTTGCGCTGTCGCCGAGTGCTGTCGTTGCCGAGAAATGGGCGCCCGATCAGCTCGATAAGACTCCGACTCCCCAGTACTACATCGTTGAGGTCAATCCCCGCGTCAGCCGCAGCTCGGCCCTCGCCAGCAAGGCGACGGGCTATCCCATTGCGCGGGTAGCCGCGAAAATCGCCATCGGCAAACGGCTCGATGAGATACCGAACCGGGTGACCGGCAAAACGATGGCGGCATTCGAGCCGGCGCTCGATTACTGCGTGGTGAAGATACCGAGATGGCCGTTCGATAAGTTCGCCTCGGGAGACAGGACTCTGGGAAGCCAGATGAAAGCAACCGGCGAAGTGATGTCCATCGACCGCTCCTTCGAGGCTGCACTGCAGAAGGCGGTGCGCTCGCTTGAGTTTGGAAAGCGCTCCCTTCTCTGGGAGGATCGCTCGTGGAAGAAGGACGGTGATATCAACTCCTTCCCGCTTCATCCCAACGATCTTCGTCTGTGGGCGCTGATGGCTGCGTTAAGGCGGGGGATAACGCCGGTGCAGCTTGCGCAGCATACGGGGATCGACCCGTGGTTCCTGTATAAACTGAACAATATCTATCAAATGGAGGGGAGGCTCCTCTCCGAACCGATGAATCCGGATTTGATGCGCCAGGCGAAGCGCCTGGGATTTGCCGATGTGCAGATCGCGACGCTGGCGGACAGCCTGCCTGAGCAGGTACGGTCAATACGCAAAAACTGGAATATACGTTCGGTCTATAAGATGGTTGACACCTGCGCTGCCGAGTTCGATGCCGAGACGCCGTACTTTTACAGTACCTACGAACAGGAGAATGAGGCGTTTCCGATTGAGTCGGCCAAGGCTGTTGTCATCGGCAGCGGCCCGATACGCATCGGCCAGGGGATTGAGTTCGATTATTGCAGCGTGCACTCTGCCTGGGCTTTGCAGAAGGCCGGCATGAAGAGCATTATGATCAACTCCAATCCGGAGACCGTCTCAACCGATTTCGATACCAGCGACCGTCTCTATTTTGAGGCGCTCGATGAGGAGAGCGTCCGCGATATTCTCGAGAACGAAGGATTGCCGTCACCGGGGTTGCCCGCACCGCCGTCCATCGTCCAGTTCGGCGGTCAGACAGCGATCAATCTCTCCGAGCCGCTGGCCCATCACGGTTTGCCGATCATAGGCTCCTCTAATGAGACGATCGATATTGCCGAAGACCGGCATCGCTTTGAAGATTTTCTGGATAATCTCGGTGTACCTCAGCCGCCGGGAGCCGGTGTCACTTCGCTCAAAGAGGCGATCAATGTGGCAACATTCCTGGGATATCCGGTGCTGGTCAGGCCGAGCTACGTGCTCGGCGGCAGAGCCATGGAGATCGTGCAGAACGAGGAACAGTTGATACGGTACATGAATCAGGCTCTCGACATGGACAGGCAGCATCCGATCCTCGTCGATAAATACTTCGAAGGCAAGGAATGCGAAGTTGATGTCGTCTGCGATAACAAGGAGGCGCTGATCCCCGGCATCATGGAACATATAGAGCGTGCCGGCGTTCACAGCGGCGATTCTATCGCTGTCTATCCTGCGCTCGGCCTAACCGCACATGAGGTGAATACCATTGTCGATTACGCCACGCGGATCGGCATCGCCCTCCATGTTAAAGGTCTGATGAATATCCAGTTCGTCGTCATGCGCGACCAGCCGTTGGGATCATCGTCGATCTATGTGCTAGAGGTAAACCCCCGCTCCAGCCGCACCGTGCCGTTCATCTCCAAGGTTACCGGCGTTCCTTTGGTGCAGATAGCGACCAATGTCATGCTCGGCAAAAGTCTGAAGCAGCAGGGATACAAGGCGGGTCTGTGTAGCGAGCAGAATATCGTCGGCATCAAAGCGCCGGTATTCTCTATGTCCAAACTCGTCGGTGTCGATACCTATCTCGGCCCGGAGATGAAATCCACAGGAGAGGTCATGGGCATCGATACCACGTATGAGGCGGCACTGGTGAAGGCGTTGATGGCTGCAGGATTGATGCTGCCCGACAAAGGAACATTGCTGTTGAGCATTGCTGATCACGACAAGGCTGAATCCTTGCCGATCATCAGAGATTTCTATGCTCGCGAGTACAAATTTTATGCGACCGAGGGTACTGCTGCTATGATTCAACAGGCTGGCATGAAGGTGAACAGGATCAGCAAAAAGCTGAGCGAGGGTCGACCGAATATCATAGATTTGATTCAGGAGGGACAGGTATCAGGCGTAATCAATACCATGACAGGGGAGAGATCTCCGCTCCGCGACGGGTTCTATATCAGGCGGGCTGCTGTTGAAAAGAGGATACCGTGCTTCACGTCGCTTGATACGGCACGCGTCGCTGTCAGGGCGCTGGCCAAAGGCAGCAAGTTTTATAATGTAAAACCGATGTCCCAATATGTGGTCAGGGAGAAATAGAAACGTGAAATTATTCACGGTAAAGATCACGCAGAATACGGAAATTATGACCAAGGTTCATCTGATTGGACTCCATGCTCCTGATATTGCCGGTCAGGTACGTCCCGGTCAATTTGTTATGATAAATTGTGGAAAAGAACGTGTATTGCCCAGACCAATAAGCGTTCACGGTATGACTGTACATGGCGAGGCGCTACTGCTGGTCAATATCGTTGGCAAAGGAACGGAGTGGCTGTCGGAGCGTGTGCCGGGGGACATGCTCAATGTAATCGGTCCTTCAGGTAACGGGTTTGCTGTCTCACGCGATGCGCAAGAACTGCTGTTGGTTGCCGGAGGCATGGGGATTGCGCCGCTGGCTTTCCTGGCGCAACAGATGGCGGTGACTCATGAGGTCACCCTGCTGATGGGCGCGGCCACCGCTTCGCTACTTTATCCGCAGGATAGGCTTCCCCTGAATATACATATCGTACAGACAACTGATGACGGCAGTGCGGGACGAAAGGGCTTTGTCACCGACGTGATGACGGATTATCTTGCAGGCGCTGATCAGATTTTCGCCTGCGGCCCGATGCCGATGTACAAAAGCATTGAATCTCTGATGGTCAGCTCGGAGAAAGTACAATCGGTGCAGGTCTCGCTTGAAGTGCGGATGGGATGCGGCGTTGGCGCCTGCTACGGATGCAGCATCAAAACGCGGCAGGGGATGAAGAAGGTGTGCAAGGACGGTCCTGTGTTTAATCTTGCAGATATTATTCTTGATGAGGTGAGGGTATAGTGGTTATCAGCAGAGTACTTCATATTAAAACTTCGGGTGACTGCGATATTGTTGACATAACACAAGATGTTGTAAAGGCGGTTAGTGAATGCGGTTGCGACAGTGGCACGGTGACATTGTTCATTGCCGGATCGACCGCAGGCATAACTACCATCGAATTTGAGACGGGTCTTGTTGCCGATCTGAAAGCAGCCTGGGAGAGGATTGCGCCCCGCGGCATCGGGTACAAGCATAATCAAGCCTGGGGCGACGACAACGGCCACTCGCACGTAAGGGCCTCGTTGCTGGGCCCGTCTCTGGTGATACCATTCGTAGATAAAAAGCTGGCGCTGGGTACATGGCAGCAGATAGTTGTCATTGATTTCGATAACCGCGCCAGAAGCAGGCAAATCTTCATCCAGATAATGGGTGAATGATATAGATCACTACTGACAGAATCATCCTTTCAAATGAAAGGGTAGTGTCCCGACACTATCCGTTAATATAAGGGAATCGCATCTCCATTATCGCCATAGTTGCTATTGCACCTTATCCTCCCGTTTAATAAGCATGTACTATTTTCTTACATATAGTTGACAGATTATCGTACTAACCATATACTTAAAACTAAAAACAAGGAATTCGAAATGGCAGAAATCGGTCAAAAAATAAAAGTATTAAGAACGAATGCCGGAATAAGCCAACAAAAGCTTGCAGATATGTTGGGGATTTCTCGTCCGGCAATCACGCAGATTGAGTCAGGAGAGAGAAAAGTTTCTTCCGGAGAACTGGTTAAATTATCTGAAATACTTAATACCTCAGTGGAGCAACTGGTCTGTTTGACGGATGAGCCGGAGGTAATTCTTCAAAATAAAAGAACAGACCGAAAAGCAGAAACTCCGATGAGGATCAACGTTCCCCAGAAAAATCTGGCGAAGTTTAAAGAGATATTGCTCTATATTCTCAATAAAGTTGGTTCAAAGCCGAATATCGGTGAAACAGTTATTTACAAGCTCCTTTACTTTATGGATTTTGATTTTTATGAAAAATATGAAGAGCAACTAATCGGAGCTACCTATGTCAAGAATCACTATGGTCCGACTCCTTTAGAATTCAAGAAAATAGTTCAGGCCATGATAAATGATCAAGAGATTATAACTGTCAAAAATAGTTATTTTGATTATCCCCAGACGAAATACTTGCCTTTGCGAAAGGCCCAACTTTCGGGACTAAAGGCAAATGAGATTGAGCTTATTGACAGCGTTCTGAATAAATTATCCGATATGAATGCAGCTCAGATAAGCGAGTATTCGCATAATGATGTTCCCTGGTTAACGACAGGAAATGGGGGGAAAATAGAGTATGAATCTGTTTTTTACAGGACACCGCTGTATTCTGTGAGGGAATACACGTAATGGGAGCATTCAAACAGGTAGCTCGCCTTCCGATTCAATCGTTATTCCCAAATTATACAAAGCGAAGAAATTTGCCTGCAGATCGTTAAAGGGCAAAGGTGTCCAATCTGGAATAAGAGTAATCTATGCGTATTTCGAACAGAAAGATAAGGTAGAATTTGTTGAGATCTATTACAAAGGAGATAAGGAGAACGAAGACAGGCTCAGAATTCAGAAATATTACGGGAAATAGGTACTGGATAACTGAAGAACACAAGCAGAAAAGTTTAAGTAATAAAGATGAAAAATGCGAAGACATATTACTTATTTATCCATATCTGATTTCTTGATGCTTCGAAGAGCTCTATCTTTTTCTTCTCGTATAATGCGTACCACTTCGGAAGTATGCTTTCCACTTTCAAGGGCTAGGTGATCGAAAGCTATGGTCGATCGATCATGACCAAGCCTAAGCGAGTTGTACAGAGATTTAATTTCCTCTACGAGTTTCTTTACTTCTCCATATAAGATTGGGACTTTATATGTAACAGTTGCATCATGATGAGCTAGTCGTTGATCTCGAAAACCTTTTAACCGCTTTAGCAGACTCTCGCTCGCATCGATCTTTCGCTCAATATCTAATAAATTCTTCTCGGTAGAATAAGGAGTCAGGTTTTTCTGGTCATTCTTTGCAGTGGTGAGTAGGTTCCTTAGACTCACTGTTCTAGAATCGTGATCAAAAATCTTAGCAAATTGCATAAGAGCCGACCATAGTAGAGCATTTCGCGCAGTTAAGAAAAAGCCACGATATCTATTGAGAGCTTGAGCTGATATCTCATCTTCGACCATAAGACCTTGCCAAGCCGAGAAATAGGCGATGCCATTACTAATGATGTTTTTTAACTCGTCTAGCTGATCTTTAAACTCCTTAAATTCCATTTTGATTACTCATAAGTCGATATAATTAACTATTTTCAGTATTCTACTGCCTAGCTACCAGTGAGACAACACTAATATATCCGTCTAAACATAATTGGCATACGACGTCATAATTTCATTTTTTATTGTATCCAAGTCTTTTTTTATTTAGGATGCTTTCAGAAGTTCTGCTACAAGCTTGTCGATCTTTTGTGCAATGCCGTCCTCATGGAGAGCAGCGCGTATTTTCTGCCTTGCTGTGATGAAATGCATTCCCCCGGCTAACTGAACGTCTGCTGCAATTTCCTCAGCGTGAGCGGCTGCTTTCGACAGCGCTATATGTTGTTTGTTCGATTCATTGAATTTTGGAATAGGTAAAGATAGTATAACTTTATCAAAATGACGAGCACCCCATTGTCCTCTGCTCTGTAAATGTTCTGCCATCTGACGCGCTGTCTCGCTATTAAGAATGGCAAGCAGGTAATGCCCCTCTTGTTCAGTGTCTATTTTCATCCAATACAAAGAGTGATCAATAATGCTAAGACCATCCTTAACAATTGCAGCCGCTGGCAAAGTGCCAGCTTTACTATATACTACTCTAATTGGAGAGATGGGGAATTGGGCAGAAAGCTGCCCGTAGTAATCCAGTTGTTCTGCTAGGCTTCTTCTACCGCTTCCATGTTTTGCCCATAATTTTTCGGCTTCCATCAGCCAGCCAGTTAAATAAGTATAACCTTGTATTTGGGCTGTTTTCGCAGAAAGCAACCGGTCGTTTGTCTCATCCCATGGAATGACAGCGAAATCGGGTGATAACAGACGGTACGGTGCGATGGATTCGCCGAGACACACAGGGCGAATAAATGTGCTTTCCACGTTATGTCTTAAAGAAGGTAAATTCTTCCATGGAATTTTTTCAAGATTGCTACGACGACTTTCAACAAGCGGCGCTGCTGAGTTATCACCGAACATGCCGATTTGGACTTTTTGTGCCATGAAAAGCACTCGCGGGATGATTATCGCCCCCTGTCTAAAAAGATCGGCATAACCTTCGCTTATTCTGTCTCTTCGTTCGCTGGGCCAGGATGTTTCACGCCATGTCAGATGCCTGTGTGCGTCATTTGTTGAAGCATCGCGTTTTGGTAATGTGCCTGAGGCTGCCATAATGGCATTTGGCAGTACAGTCCCCGATTCATGTCCAAAGCGTGCGAACAAGACGCATGAGGGCACGGGGAAAAGCGGTTGCACGTTATCTGAGAATGCCCATGCGGCAGCGAATTGTAGCTTCGCGTAGATATGTCTACCTCTTATGCCATAAATGCCTGTTCTGAACCCTGCGAATTGACGGCGGGTCATAGCAGCATATGGCATGACAAACGCAATTGTGCCACTGTCTTTGAGATAGAGTTCAACAGCGCGGACGAAAAAATAGGAAGACAAATCCTGCTGCTGTGCTACTTGTCCCATCCATAATGCTCGCACCGCGCATTCTTCTTTGAAGCGCTGCTGCATCTGTTGATCCATAAAGCGGTAGGATAGCCATGGCGGATTGCCGATAAGAACGTCTACCTTCTGCGATTCCTGCGACAGCCAGACAGGACGCACCAGGTTTCTGGCGACAAATCCCCATATATGATCCCGACCATCGCGATGAAGCTGGTGAAGGATATCGTAGGTATGTGCAAGTGTATTGATCGTTT
>DNCV01000078.1:0-322 GCA_003484395.1 Dehalococcoidia bacterium | reverse complement strand
AATTCCAGCATACGCCCGATGACAGCATCAAATAAGCTCTGGTCTCGTGTTACATCGAATGGAAAGTCGAGAAGCTCCTGGCTTTCAGGAACCTCGATGAGCACATCACGCTCAGCAAGGAAACCACGGGTATTCCACTGCAGCGAATCGCCGATATATACCGGGATATTGAGATTGGCTGGCCTCTGTTTTAATCGTTCCTGTCCCAGCGCCAGCAAAAAGGTGACGCGTGCGATCTGTACAGAGACCGGATGAACATCTATGCCGAAGATTTGGTGGCAGGCGCGTTCGATAGCTTCGCCCACAGTTATTCCTGCTTTTT
>DNCV01000092.1 GCA_003484395.1 Dehalococcoidia bacterium | reverse complement strand
TCAGATAAGGTTAACCTTATCTGACAGATCTACGGTTGTGATACTATATTTTATTTTTTCTATTACTGTTAACTATTCGCCTGGTTTTCCGACAGCCCATAGCGCTTTGATCGCTACGACAACTGCGGCCGGCGCCATCATGACTGCGATATAGCCGAGCATATTGTTGAGTATCGCACCGATGCCAAGCACCTTAATCGGTTCGAACACACCGCCGGCTACGAGTAACGCTATCGTTGCCACAAGAAACAGCGTGACCTCTTTTGCCGTTACGTTCAGAAAGCCGACGACAAGACCGATGATGACCAGGATGATGACAATGATTGCATTCCCCGGCGCGACGAGACCGCCGATGATAGCGAGAACTACACCGACGATGAACGCCCAGAATCCGATCAGTGCTAATGTGTTTGTTTTGGTTGGTGACATAATAACCTCCTTTTACTTTGTGCTTCTGAAAACAGCCTAGCATAATGAGGCAGACATTTCAAGGGATTTCTTAACAGGGATTTCTTAACATATTGTTTAATATAGGGAAGCCTGTTTCAATCGGCGTTCTTGTTTCCTGAAGCAAAGTTCAAGCGGCTGGAGAAAAGCTGGGCTGAAATGTTTCAGTGCTCTGCAACTTACCCTGGAGGAAGCGCATCTCCCGCAGAAGACGTTGCACAATGCGCTGGACGGCCTGGGATGATGACGATGATATTGGGGAAGGCAAGGTACCCATTGCCCTGAAGTCCCCAAAGGAGATTAGCCCCGACTCGCGGTAGTCTCCCTATGATGCGGAGGTGACCTACAGCGGTCACAAGGGGAAGAGGTATGAGGTACAGGTGGCGGAGACCTGTGATGAAAAGAACAAGGGAATCAATATTGTGATTAATAGGTGGATGAGATTGCAGCAGGTTCAATCGGTCATTCGGATTCCAGTTTAGCAGCTTCTTCCATTATTTTTTTATAAATGGATCGAATTGCTCGAATTTCCGCTTGATTCAGCCCCTGATTTCTCGTTGTACCTTCGATATTTTGCAGTACTATATGCTCTCTGTCCGCATCAACTACTGCCATTCCCAAACGTTTCTTTTCAATGCCGATCTCTTTGACCAGCTTGATTCTCTCGCTGAGTAACAGCGCAATTTTTGCATCGATATCATCGATTTTATCACGCGAATCTGGCAATCCCATGTTTTTTTCTCCTGAAAAATGATTAATTTGATAGGGCAGTGACAATTAATGGGGTGGCGAACGTTTCAATCAAAGCTGCAAGAAGGAGGCCGGGCAAAATCAGCTTCAGATATGTTGCAATGCCAAAGGATAATTTTGATTTAGTGTTGCTCTGTTTGCGCATCAGCCATCGCAATGATTCCCATCCGATGAGCAAGCTTAAAGCGACGGTTATAAGCAATAGTGGAATTTCTATGATGCCATGCGGTAGCATGCTGGCTACTGTAAGTTGCCATCCTTTTGCTGAGACAGCAAATGAAAGTGCGATGCCGATAATAACACCATTGGCATAGACGAAAATCAATCCTGGAATTCCTGCGAGGATTCCAAACAAAATTACAAGAAAAGATTTAAGAGCGTTGTTAATAAAGATAATGAGGCATAAAAGAAGCGGATGTACTCCCTTTAAAAGTGTGAACGTTGACTCCAAATCTTGAATGACTTCTGTTGAGATGGCAGGGGAAGCAAGTAATCGTCCGAATACGATGGCTATGATGAAAAGCGCTCCCGATATACAGATAGCTATTCGTAACTCATTATTGGAGATGCCATTCTTCATATAGGTGGCGCTATCCTTCACATTTCATATCGCTGAAATCGGTATATTTTCAAACATAGTAGCATGCCGCTATCGCAATGTCTAACCTTACCATATATCCTATTGCCTATTAAAAAGTGAACCTTTACCATAAAATGGCTGTGTTTGTTGAATTTCATACAAATAGATACAGTTCGTTAAAGCAGAATGGCTAAATTAGTAAAGGAGGGACTGAGACATTGCAGTTATGAATGATGCGAATTCTGAAAATGCGAAATCCATCGAGGATGCTTACCAGCGATTGAAATCCAGTCCCGAATGGAGATGCAGAGTCTGTGGATATCTCTGTGCACGTAGTGAACCTCAGGAATCGTGTCCGATATGCAAAGCGAAAAAAGAACGTTTTGAAATATTTCCTCTGTAGTATAATATAGACGATACTTACTGGCGGTCATTGTCGATCTAACACATTGCAGGGAGGAAATGACAAAATGAAAGATTACTTGCCTGGATTGACTGCGGGAATTATTGTCGGCGCTGCTATTGGCGTAGCGATTGGGTTTTTATTTACTCCAATGCCGGGTAGGGAGGTCCGTAATATATTTAAAGAACGGGCGTCAGAGGTACCGGAGATGGTTAAAGAGTCGCTCGGCGATAGAAAAAAAGTGTATGTGAAAACCTGGAAAGGACACCAGCAGGATACGAAGCCGTACTATAGACACAAAACTGGTTAAAAAAAGCCTTGATGCAACCGGCCGATACCTTCTTGTTCAGTCCTCATCCTCTTCTTGCGATGCTTTGTTCAAAATGGGTTCACCCCGCAGGTTCCACATAGCCTTGCAAGAGCAGCAAATCACTTTGCCATTCATAGTCATATCAAGCGTCCCGTGACATACCGGGCACGGAATGAATATGTCCTTAAGGAACGGTTGAACAGCATGTTGCGTTTTCTCAGGTTTGTTTAATATTGCTGCTGAGTTCATTGTATATTCCTCCTTATTATTTACTTTAATGATAAAAATATGAAGCCGATTTGTATGTGACAATTGTCACAGGAGATATTGCGCACAGGTTCGTGAGATCTTATAATTTATCACATGAGACATATTAAGGTTGGCGGGACATACGTATGGTCTTTTATAGTTATCATATTGGCTTCGATAACATCCTGTACAAGTTCTGCAGAAGTGCCTCTATCATCTCAACCTGTTGTTACTACGAAATCGACCATTGTTCCCGTTAGTCCGACAACACCTGCATCGACTACCGCATCTACGATGCCTGTGAGTATATCGTGGTCGCAGGCGGCAGGCTATATTGGTAAAACGGTTACAATCTGCGGTCCTGTTGTTGGAACACACTGGGCAAAGACGAGTAAGGGGAAACCCACTTTCATTAATATAGGGAGGCCGTATCCAGACCCAGATCGTTTTACTGTCATTATCTGGGACAGCAATCGCTCCAGCTTCTCACAGCCTCCGGAGAAATATTACGATACCAAGACTATTTGTGTGACTGGTTTGATTACTCAATATGACGGCATGCCCCAAGTTGAGGTTAAATCTCCCGATCAAATCGTTGTCCGTTAGAAACTTCGTTTTACTGTGCATCGTTAAAGGTTATCATTACCCATGAGCGCACTTTTTCGATATAATTGTTGGCACGCCAGCGTAGCTCAGTGGTAGAGCAGTGGTTTCGTAAACCACCGGTCGTCGGTTCAAATCCGACCGCTGGCTCCATTTCTTATAGCTAAAATCGCAGTTTCAATCATAGTAGTGTAGCCAACTTTTTGCTATACTTCTGCCTTTATCGCCGCCGCTAACGATTTTAAGGAGGCGATATAATGGAGATATTGGAGGCGAAGTCAGGAGGTGTAGCAATACTCTCACTTGTTGGCAGAGTTGGCATACATCTCTGATGAAGAATCTGATGGACGACGTCAGCTATCATGAAGTTCAGGGATGAATTGCTTCGGGAGGCGGAGGATATGCGGCTGATCTGAGGAGAACAATATTACCTCATCGTTGCGGGACAGGCCATTCGATGATCGTAGTTGACCAGAGGTTATAAATCGCTTTGTCCAATGAGCTTCGACGCGGCTCTCTGATATTCAGCTTTCTGTCCAAAATAAGGCTGCTGTGCGTTTCGATAAACCGGCATTGTTCACGAAATGACCGGATGGTATGATCTTCGCCGTCGAGGATGACATAGTGAATTTGCCCTGCATACGGTTCGATTATCTCTCTTGCGTGTTCACAGATGCGGGTGAAGAACGTCTCGATCTGTTTATCGCGATGCCTTGCGAATCGTCTAGAAGAGGATCCCCCTTGTCTGTGGCGGGCGTGAATATTGCCGGTACCTGCCTTGGCTGTCAGCAAAGTCTCTCCCTGCGTTACTGCGATGGTATAGGCTCCGAGGCGGATCATCAGAATAGCGCAGGTGTATTCGTTTTTGAACAGGTCACGCAACGGGCTTACGTCGCACCGATTGAGCGACAGCGATTGCGGGACAGGGAACGGTGGCAGCAGAACATACAGCATCTTCTGTGAGTAGAGAAGCGCTGCACCGGTGTGCGATGTCTCGATGCGGCGAATCAGGGCATCGGGCAATTCGAACTCCGGCTGCCTGATCGTGTCCGAAGTCCCTGCTGATTTCAGAGGCAGATACAGGCTGATAGCGATGTTATCTTTAGCTTCAATATCATCGAGCCATGCCAGCATGCCCTTTTTGCCTATCTGATACTGTTTTAGCTCTTCCATATATGGTTTTCCAACGATGGATAGATCATTAAAGGTTTACATTCGTAGCGCCGTCGCCGCCCTCCCCCTTGGTCCCTGGCGTGAATGATTTCACCAGCGTGTGCGATGCCAGCAACTCTCGTACGATCTGCCGTACCGTACCCGTGCCGTAGCCGTGGATGATCCTGACGCTGCTGAGCCCGGCGAGAAATGCATCGTTCAGATAGCTATCGATGAGCCCCTCTACCTCGCTGCTCCGTTTACCCCGCAGATCAAGCTCCATCGGTACCGATTTGCTGCTGCGTTCGAGGGATAAATGCTTCGACAACTTTATTTTGCCCTGCTGTTCGGGAACCAGCTCGATATTTGAAATGTCGACGGTGATTTTCGCTCCGCCTGCCAGCACTTCGACGGTTCCTTCTTTCTCTGCAATCGAGCTTATTGTGCCGGCAAGGCTTTCATTGATCAGACGAACGTTCTGACCCACGGCAAGATCGGAAATGGACGGTGTTTCTGCCGTCTGGCCAGCGCGTATCTTTCTTTGCCACCGTGAACTGTCCATATGCTCATGAAGTTGCTCCAGCGCCCGTTTGGCCTTTTCGATGTTTTCGAGCTTCTGCTGTTTCTTCAACTGTGCGGTGACGTTCTTGATCATATTCTGAAGCTGTGACGCTTCGAGCAGCAGCCTGTCCTTCGATTGACGGAGCAGGTCGCTCTCCATTTTCTCCAGCACCTGTTTCTTCTGTTCGAGATTATCTTTGAGCTGTTCCGTTTCCTGTATTCGCCGGGACAGCTTGTCCTGTAGCGCTTCCGCCTTCATTTTTTCAGACATGAGGTCGTGGAGCACCGCTTCCATCTCGACGGTGCCTGATGACGACAGCATCTCTTTTGCTGAGCTTATAATATCTTCGGGCAGTCCGAGACTGGAGGCGATGCTGAGCGCATTGCTGCCTCCGGGGATGCCGATGCTGAGATGGTACGTCGGCTTCAGCGTATCGGGGTCGAAATCGAGCGAAGCATTCTTAATGCCAGGCGTTTTATAGGCAAATGCCTTCAGCTCGCTGAAATGCGTGGTGGCCACAACGATGGTTTTCGTTTTAAGCAGCCGTAGCAGGATGGCCTGTGCCAGCGCTGCTCCCTCCGCCGGGTCGGTGCTTGTGCCCAGTTCATCCATCAGCACCATACAGTTACCGCTCAATGCTTTTAATATCCTGTTGATGTTCCCGATGTGCCAGCTAAAGGTTGACAGCGTATGCTCAATGCTCTGCTCGTCGCCGATATCGGCAAAGACATCGCGAAAAACAGGCACCGAGCTTTCCGGCGATGCAGGGATGGGTATGCCTGCCTGCGTCATTAATACCAGCAGTCCGATGGTCTTCAGTGCCACCGTCTTGCCTCCTGTGTTCGGCCCCGTGATGATCAATGTTGAGAAATCGCGGCCAATCTCTACCGTCAACGGCACCGCCGCCCCTTTCAGCAGCGGATGGCGTGCATTGACCAGCTTCAAAACTCTGGCATCCGGATTTTCACTGGCGCTCTTCTTATCATGCTGTGGGATCAGAGGGACGGAAGCGCGGGCTTTCTCCGCATACCGTGCTTTTGTCAGTGCAAAATCGAGCTCCGCTGTCAGGTCGATGCTTCTCTTTATCTCCTCGGCATGTTCTGCGATCTCACCACTCAATACAGACAGGATGCGTTCGCGTTCAAGTTTCTCTTCGACGGTAAGCCCCCTGAGTTCGTTGCCCATATCGATTGTTACCATCGGTTCAATAAACACCGTCGAGCCCGTATTCGAAATGTCATGGACGATGCCTTTGACGTCACGTTTGTTCTCCGTCTTGACCGGTAAAACGTAGCGACCTTCCCGTTCGGTGATGAGAGGCTCCTGAAGCAGTTTTTGTCCCTTCTCAGATTTGACAAATGCATCGAGGCGCTCCAGTATCCGCTGTCGCCCTTCTCTCAGTTTGCGGCGGATATCAAGCAATTTGTCCGATGCGTTGTCCAGGATATCGCCCTGCGGGCTGATGCATCTGCGTATCTTCGATTCGATATGTTTCTGTTCGACGATGCCCTGTGCGATCTTCCACAGCATCGGGACGTCGCCCGATTGCCTTTCAAATCTCGATCGCAACTCGCGCAGTGCAATCAATGTTTCTTTCACGGTGAGCAATGCCTGTGCATCGAGCATTTTTCCTTTTGTGGTCAGTCCAACGATTTCTCGTATATCGGTGACACCGCCTATGGAAAACTCCGGTTTTAACGACAGCAGTCGGCATGCCTCATCGGCCTGTTGCAGCAGTAATATTATCTGATCGTGATTGGATAACGGCTCGATCGTCAGTGCGATCTCCCTGCTGGCGCTGAATGAGGTGTATGAAGCGAGTATCTCGCGTACTTTGGGAAATTCCAGTAATTCCGTACTCTGTCTGTCCATATAGTGTATGCCTCTATTATTGACTGTTATGCTGCAGTCAATTACAATCTTGCCGTATTGCGAATTGTGTCGTGTAAACAATTGTAAACAATTTGTTTATTGTATATCATTTACCATCAGTTTACATGATGGCAGAATTTAAAGAGGGGTAATAATAAGATGTCAGGACATTCGAAGTGGGCGAAGATCAAACGATCTAAAGGTAGTGCGGATGCCAGTCGCGGACAGCTTTTCACGAAACTCACAAAGGAAATTATCTTTGCTTCCCGCCAGGGAGGCCCCAATCCGGATGGCAACTTCCGGTTGCGGCTTGCTATACAGAAGGCGCGGGATAATAACATGCCGCTCGACAATATCGAACGAGCTATCAAGAAAGGTAGCGGTGAATTAGGTGGTGCAGCGCTGGTAGAGTTGACACTGGAGGGGTATGGCCCGGGTGGTGTGGCTGTCAT
>DNCV01000055.1 GCA_003484395.1 Dehalococcoidia bacterium | reverse complement strand
AGTGCTCCCGTCCTGGAGCGGGAACTCCCGTCATTTCATCAGGGCTCTTTTGATGATTCGCGGGCGAAACTCGTTTGTACCGATGCCCGCAAGTATTTGGAGGATACTAACGACCGATATGATGTCGTCCTGATCGATCTGGTGGAGCCCATTGAGGCCGGTCCTGCTTATCTTTTGTATACGCAGGAGTTCTACAGGATCGTGAAGAGCAAGCTCAATCCTGGCGCTGTTGTCTGCGTGCAGTCCGGTGCCTCCGGCCTGGCTAACGTCGAGAATTATTTTGCCATTCATAATACGATAAAGAGCGTTTTTCCCATTGTTCGCCCCTATCAAACATTTGTTCCGACATTCGTTGATCTCTGGGGTTTCAATACTGCTTCATTCACAATTGATCCTCTCAAATTATCCGCTGCAGAGATCGATGATAGGATCGCTGCACGATTGACACGGGAGTTGAAGGCATTTGATGGCGCCCGCTATGCCGCTTCTTTTGTCCTCTATAAATATCTCCGCCGTGAGCTTGCCGAAGCAAAACGTATCATCGTTGATAACGATCCACTCTACCTGTAGTTGCTTCTTTGTTAGATTCTGGAGTATGCATCTTGGCGGTCAAATTGCGCCATGATATACTAGCAGGCATGACTGCTAAGACCACCTTTCAGAAAAACAGGTCGCTGTTTACTCTGCTCTTTGGTATTCTCATTATCGGTATCATCATTTACTTACTGAGAGAACCGCTTCTGCCGTTTGCTTTTGGGTTGGTTATAGCGTATCTGCTGCTTCCACTGGTAGACTGGATAGACCGGCGGATGCCATTCTTCGAGAAGAAAGGGCATTATATACAAAGAGTCGTTATCATTGTTCTGACGTTTGTTATTCTCCTGACACTAATTGTCCTGATCGGCATTTTTCTGACTGTTTCGGTCGCAGGGTCGTTTTCAAACCTGTTTACCAATGCGCCGTCCATTATTACCGACGGGCTTTACGCGATCGGTCAATGGATGGAATCGGTCATCGGCACTCTGACCGAGGATGTGCAGAAACAGGTGCATGACGCTATTAATAATGTGGGTAGTTCAATCGGGCAATGGCTTCAGGGCGCTTTTATTACCGGAATATCTTTTGTTGGTGCATCGGTTACCTTCGTTATCGGTTTCCTGGCGCTGCCCTTTTTCCTCATTTTCTTTATGGCTAATGCACACAGCTTGGGCAAAGGGTTTTATACATTGTTTCCCGGCGAGACGGGACGTCATATTCGGAATATCGCCGGCATCACCGATCGGATAGTCGGCAGATACATAGGTGCGCAGTTGCTGCTGGCGGTAATCGTTGCTGTTACTGCTTATATCGGGTTTATGATTGTAGGTCTCGAGCTGGCAGCGGCGCTGGCGATTATCGCCGGCGTGTTTCAACTTATCCCGACAATTGGCGGAGCTATGGCGGCCATCATTGGTATTATCGTTATTATTGCAATTTCACCCGATAAGCTGGTCTGGGTTGTTGTCATTTATGTTCTTATTAACTTTATCGGCAATACAATTCTGGCTCCGAAACTGCAGGGCGACGCCGTTAATATCGATCCTGCCATCGTGATGATGCTGATCATCGTCGGCGGGTACCTTGGAGGCATCCTCGGCATGATTTTAATTACTCCGATAGTTGCCCTGTTATACGAACTGTATAAATATGTTAATGCTGAAATACAGCGCTCCAATTCGGAAACGCCATCTGTTTGATAGTAGCAGTGCATGGTGTCTTTTCTCCCTCAATCCGCTTTTATTCGTCAGTTTGACTTCGCTCTGGTAGATATTACTATGCTACAATAAAGGCGGTTTTTGCACACGGAGGAATCATGACTAAACTGGTTATTGTCAGACACGGCGAGAGCATCTGGAATAAGGAAAACAGGTTTACAGGGTGGGTGGATGTCGATCTGTCCGAAAAGGGCATTGCCGAGGCGTGGAAAGCCGGGCAGATATTGAAGAAAGAAGGCTATATTTTCGATGTAGCCTATACCTCGGTGTTGAAGCGCGCTATTCGTACATTGTGGCTTGTCCTCGATGAGATGGACCTTATGTGGATACCCGTGCACAATTCCTGGCGGTTGAACGAACGGTTTTATGGAGGACTGACCGGGCTTAATAAGGCGGATACCGCTGAAAAGTATGGTGAAGAGAAGGTTCTGATCTGGAGAAGAAGCTACGATACTCCTCCTCCCGAAATGAAGAAAGAAGATGCCCGTTATCCCGGCCGCGATCCCCGATACCAGGGCTTATCCGAAAAAGATATACCGCTCACTGAAAGCCTTAAAGATACCGTTGCCCGGTTTCTGCCGTACTGGCATGAAACGATTGCACCTTCGGTACGGGCGGGGAAACGCGTCATTATTTCAGCGCATGGCAATAGCTTGAGGGCTTTGATCAAATTTCTTGATGACATGAGCGAAGTTGATATCGTGAAGCTGAATCTTCCCACAGGCATTCCCCTCGTTTATGAACTCGATAACGATTTAAAACCGCTAAAACATTATTACCTCGGTGATCCTGCTGAGATACAGAAAGCAATTGATTCGGTGGCCAATCAAGGTAAAGCGCGATAATGCCTCCCTTTTGTTACTGTGGGTCTTTGCGAGATTGACTTGTTTTTTGTATCGTGTGATATACTGCATCCCTTGCCGGCGCTATGTTTGACACAAGTTTGAATACTTGTATAATGTTCATGCTTCTGAGATGCTATGAACGNNATATTAGACAATGTCTGACCTCGCTGCAGCGGCAGGATTACAAAGGCGAGTATGAGATTATTGTCGTCGATAATTGCAGCGCTGATCGTACTGCTTCTATATCAAGAGAACTTGGCGCTCGGGTTGTTTGCTGTGAGTCCAAGGGAGCCTTTTCCGCGCGCCAAGCCGGCGCCTTCGCGGCTCGCGGGGATATCATTGTTCAAGCGGATGCCGATACAGTCTATCCTGGTAATTGGTTAAGCCGGTTGATAGAGCAGTTCAACAGCCATCCTGAAGCCGTTGCTATCGGAGGGCGATTCATCTATCTTTCTCCGGAGCCATGGTGGGCTCCGGTCGAATACGGTATCAGGGCAGTTCTCAATGTCCTCGGGATGCTCATTATGCGAAGGCCGGTGATGATTTCGGGAGCCAATTTTGCTTTTCGTAGAGAGGCATTTCTCAAAATAGGCGGGTATAATGTTACCGCCTATTCTCCGGATCAATACAACATATCCTCCAGATTAAGCAAAATCGGCAAGGTAATTGTTGATAGTACCCTAAAAGTTCAGACATCGCCGCGAAGGGTTGAAGGGAAATCATTTATCCGCCTCATTGGCGAGTGTCTTCTCAACATATTTTCGAGCCTGCGTTATTTTTTCCCCGTTTTCCGAGAGACTTTCCGGGTAAATTTCGAAACGAAACGCGCATTCAGGATTACAATGTCGCTTCTTCCACTTATCATCGTTCTCGGTTATTTAGCTCATGGCTACTATCTGCCTAATTCACAGGTATTCGGAGACGTGTATTATAAGGGCAGCGAGAGCGAGATGAACATTGCATTGACTTTCGATGATGGTCCGAATGATCCGTACACGACTGATGTCCTTGATATTCTGGATAGCTATGGGGTTAAAGCGACGTTTTTCCTGGTCGGTATGAATGTTATGCTCTATCCTGATACGGTGAAGCGGATGGTTTCAGGAGGTCACAATATCGGCAACCATTCATTTACTCATAATGCAAACCATGCGATCATCGCAGGCACCTGTTCTGAGATTTGCAAAACACAGGAAGCGATAAAAGCTGTTGCCGGAGTCTCGCCTCATTTCTATCGTCCGCCGCACGGTAAGAAATCGCCATGGGAATTGCAGTGTCTGCAGGAGAACGGGCTGATGGAGATCACCTGGAGCGTTGCTACTGAAGATCAGCGTGTGGGATCGCCGGAAACGTTGGCGCGAAATATGGTGGCAAATGCCAGGCCTGGAGGGATTATCCTGATGCATGACGGCTACGGAACAATGCATGATTGTCCCCGCGCTAACAAAAGCTTTACGGTTAAAGCGCTTCCGATAATTATCGAAGAGCTTACAAAACAGGGCTACAGGTTCGTCACTGTGAGCGAGCTGTTTGGTGTACCTGCCTACAATTAGAGTTTATTACAATGGATTTTGAAGCATTTCTTACTGAAGGTTTACATCTGACCGGAACATTTAATCCGACGATAGCTATCATTCTATTTCTCATTTGCTTTATTGGCGAAGCTTTTGCTTTCGCAATTCCTTATTTGCTCGAGACAACCTGGCTGCTGGTAGGATACCAGTTCACTCGTGGTATCCTTTCCCCTTTTCATCTTCTATTATTAGTTATGATGACGGTGGCAGGCAGGGAGGCGGGAGCGCTTTTCCTTTATTGGCTTTCCAGTTTGGGATCGAAGAAACTGCTCGAAGCAATTCGACGCTTTACCGAAAAGATCTCTCTTCGCAACGAATCGGCGGCAAAGGCATTCGCCAAGATAAATTTACTTTCGTCATTGTCGGTTGCTACAGGGCGGTTATTTTGGCTGAGGGTACCGCTTACACTGGTGCTCAGCGTTCAGAGAAAACTTCGCGTGCTGGCGCTCGGCGTGTTGATATCCGCGCTTATCTGGGATTGTTCTTACATCATAATCGGGGCGATTTTCGGTACGGCGGTGAAACTGGAGCCGGGATATATGATTCTGGTTTTCCTCTCCGGCTTAACCGTGTTATATGTAGGGACATTTGTTAAAAAGCGCATGCACGAATATTTCCTGAAGAAGCGGCAGAAAACAGAGGGCGCTGTTTCTAATGCAAACGAGAAGCTCAACAGTTAGGCATTATATTTTTTCGAAATAATGCGCAAATTGGCTGATTGCTGAATCACTCATGTTTTACTGCGGAGTTTGGAAAAACCGAACGATCCGAGAAGAACGATCCCGCTGAGGAGAACAATGGTTGCGCCGGAAGCCAGATCGAGTATGTATGACAGCCAAATTCCGCCGAATGTGAAAATGATACCGAAAGCGGTAGCCAGCAGCATCATCGTCCGCAGATTATGGGTAAATTGACGTGCCAGCGTTGCCGGAATTGTCAGAAGCGCGATGACGAGGATAATTCCGACTACCCGTATCATTACTACAACTGTCAGAGCTATCATGCAGAGAAGGAGAAAATAGAGTTTCTCAACAGGCACACCGGTTATTGCTCCGAATTCCTCATCGAAACAGAGAGTGAGAAATTCTTTATACAGTGCGAGGACAAGGATAAGGATGATTCCATCGAGTACAAACATTAGGATAAGATCGGATATCGGCACTGTTAATATATTACCGAAGAGATAACTGAACAGGTCCGGAGCGTATCCGGGAGCCAATCCGATGAAAATAATGCCCAATGCCATGCCCATTGCCAGCAGCACACCGATGACGGTATCCTCAGGCAATTTTGTCCGGCGGATGATAAATCCCATTCCGATTGCTGATGCCAGAGTGAAAGCCATGGCCACCCAGATGGGATTGATGCCGATAAGATATCCCAGCCCGACCCCACCGAATGAGAAATGAGCGATGCCGTCGCTAGCAAAGACGATCTTTTTCACTGTCACGTAGACGCCGACAACCCCGCAGGCGATCGCTGCTAGAAGCCCGGCAACGATCGCATTTCGCATAAATTCAAATTGAAGGGCTTCAAACATGATGGCTAATGCTCCTTTAACACGCGGTGCGGTATAGTACCGTGGGCGATCATCTGCACGGGACATTTATAGGTAGACTCAAGGATCTCCGTCGTGATCTCTTTCGATCCGTGGTAGTAAAGCTGCCGGTTAAGACAGGCGATCTCATTTACGTAGATAGAGATTGCGCTGATATCATGGGAGACGAGGACAATCGCCATAGTATCCTTCAGATGATCGAGAAGCTCATAGAACTCCGTTTGCATGGCGGAATCCACGCTCGCAGTCGGCTCATCCAATAGCAGTAGCTGAGGATCGGTAACGAGAGCGCGGGCGATGAATACCCGCTGTTGTTCGCCACCCGATAGTTGCCCCAATTGTTGGAATTTCCGGTCAATCATGCCCACCGTTTTCAATGCCTGTTCCACTGCCAGTTTATCCTGAGCGTTATAGTGTTTGAACATTCCTGTACTGCCATATCTTCCCATGAGTACGGTATCCCAGATGTTAATAGGGAAAGAGCGATCGAAGAGATTATGCTGTGAAACATAACCGATATGCCGTCGTCCTCTTTCCGGAGGTTCACCCATTATGGAGACCGTGCCTCTATCCGGATGGACAAGGCCGAGGATTACTTTTAGCAGCGTTGTTTTGCCGCCGCCGTTCGGTCCGATGATGCCGAGGAAATCGCCTTTTTTAATTGCCAGGTTGATATTCTCCAGAACCGGAATACCGTTATAGCGCACCCATATATTATGAAGTTGAACCAGATTCTCTTGTGACATACGATTGTTAGCATACCCTATTGGCTCTGCGGAATCAAGCCGTCATTTCATCGCTTTTATCATGGCATCTTTGATCGCTTCCATATTGGTTATGTACTCTTTTGCCAGAGTGTCAAGAGGTATAACGGCGCCGTTTATCTCATGAGCGATAACCTCAGCGCTTTTCTGGCTGAACTGAGGTGAGACAAAGATTACTGTGCAGCTTTTCTCTTTGGCTTCTTTGGTCACATGGGTCACATATGCTGCGGTCGGCTCCTTACCCTCTTGTTCGATTCCTATCTGGGTGAGATTATAGTCTCTGGCGAAATAGCCGAATGCAGGATGATAAATAATGAAACTTCGGTTCTTCACTGAGTCCAACCCCTTTATGATAGATTCATCGAGTTCGGTCAACTTCTTGATATAGGCATCACGATTGGCTTTATAATAAGCTTTATTGGCGGAATCTATTTGACCCAGCCCGTCGCAGATATTTTTGACCATGACTACGGCATTTTTCGGCGATGTCCAGATATGCGGGTCCATGCCGGGCTCGTCAGGGTCATCGCTTTTCATCAGGTCAATGCCTTTGGAGCTGTCGACGACAAGCATTGCCTTGTTTATGGAAGCGAGCTTGTCCATATAGCTGATCTCAAATTCGATGCCGGAACCGACCTTCACATAGAGGCGGGCGTTTGCCAGTGCCGTCATCTGGCTCGGTTTCGGTTCGTAGGTGTGCGGCGACGCTCCCGGCGGTACCATGACATTGACTGTTACTTTATCGCCGCCGATGCTTTCGGCAAATTCGACAAGCGGCAGTATGCTGACTGCGACGCCGATTTTATCCGATGTGATTGATGTCTGGGCGCAGGAGCTGAGAAGCATAGGCGCCAGCAGACTGATGCATGCAAGCATTACAAACGTAAGAATTCGGCTTTTCATTGCATTCCTCTGACTGAAAAATTTATTGGTTAAATGAAAATTATTATCAATTATCATCGCACATACTTATCCAGTATTCGGATCAATAGTATTACTCCGCTTTTAGCCGCTGGCATTGCCGGCAGTAGCCGAAAAATTCGAGGATGTGCCCATCTATCTCAAAACCTGTCTCTTTAGCCAGTTGCTCTTGAAGCTTTTCAAGTTCGCAGTGTGTGACGTCTGTCACTGTGCCGCAGCCAGAGCACACGATATGGTGATGGTGTTCCGAAGCACGTTTGAGCAGATAGCTCCGGCTGGTGCGCTCGGCATGCATCTCACAGATGAGCCCCAGTTGCTCAAGTATCTGAATCGTCCGGTAGATAGTAACGAGCCCGATGTGCGGCTGCGCTTTCTGTACTCGTTCATACAGCGCGGCCGGCGTCAGGTGGTCGTGAGTTTCTGTAACTATTTTCAGTATGGCTCTTCGCTGCGGCGTTACTTTGTAGCCTTCTCTTCGTAGTAATGTCGCCAGTTTTCTTTCCGTCATCATAAGTATACAACTGATAATAATTATCAGTTGTAATCATATCAATAGTAGCGCATAATGTCAATAGATATTTATGCAGAACGCAAACTAAGATTATTCAATAGCTCAACAACGCTATTTTCGATACTATTTAGTTAGTTTGAAAATCAATGAATCAGTTTGATTTTCTGCCTGCAACTCCAATTGCCGAGTCGGCATTAGTCTTCGCTTTTTCTTTTGGTCGTAAGTCACGGGTCGTTTTCCCTGCTCTCCACATCTCGGAATTGCCTAAAGCGTTGAGTTCTTTGCTTAATTGAGTCTTGTAATTGACTCTACCACACGATGAAATAACTCGCCTGGTTTCCGCACCGCTGGCAACTCTTTCATATAATTCCTTAAAGACAGGCATGACTGCTTTCTTAAACTTCGGTTTCCAATCCAGCGCGCCTCTCTGGGCGGTAACCGAACAGTTGGCATACATCCAATCCATGCCGTTCTCCGAGACCAGTCGAATAAGGCTTTCGGTCAATTCTTCAACTGTCTCGTTAAAGGCTTCGCTGGGACTATGTCCATGCTTTCGAAGAGTATCGTACTGGGCTTCCATAACACCGGCCAGAGCGCCCATAAGAACGCCTCTTTCTCCTACCAGGTCACTATAGACTTCTTTTTCAAAGGTGGTGGGGAAAAGATAGCCTGCGCCTATGCCGATTCCCAGAGCGATGCACCGGTCTTTAGCTCTGCCTGTGGCATCCTGAAAAATGGCAAAACTGGCGTTGATACCTTCACCGGAAAGAAAATTGCGCCGTAAAGAAGTGCCTGACCCTTTCGGAGCAACCATGATCACATCGACATTTTTTGGTGGAATAACCTTGGTCTGATCCTTGTAAACGATTGAGAATCCATGCGAGAAATAGAGGGCATCGCCAGCTTTAAGGTTTCTTTTGATCAGAGGCCAGACCACTCTCGCGGCGGCATCGGAAACCAGAACTTCTATTACGGTACCCCTCTTTACGGCTTCTTCGATTTCAAAAAGAGTTACTCCAGGCTTCCATCCGTCTTTGACTGCACGGTTCCAGTCCTCTTTAAATTGCTTGGATTGTCCGATAATAACATTGAAGCCATTATCTCTCAAATTCAAGGATTGTCCGGGACCCTGGACACCATACCCAATTACAGCAATAGTTTCATTTTTAAGAACAGAGCGAGCTTTTCTCATGGGAAACTCGTTTCTCATGATAACTTCTTCTATGGTTCCGCCGAAATCGATTTTAGCCATGTACTGTTTTCTCCTTATTTTTTTTCGTAAGATCGTTACCTTAAATGCCTAGCTTTAGATTTTAGTTCTATCGAAGGTTATTATAGGTAGGAAACAGAAACGATGTCAATTCATGAATTACAGGTGACTGTCTCGCTACCCAATCTACTCCAGGCTCATCTTGTATTGGAACAGACTGGTCAAGTGCTTATAAAAGAAAAAGGGCTGACAAAAACAATATGTCCGCGGCTTGTTAAAGATGCCGCTGAAATTGTAGAAAAGATACTGATTCAATAGCGATAAGTATTAGGTTTTCTTGACCTCCTCATTTCTTTGGTGTATTATTCAGCCAATACTGATTAATCAGTATAATAGGAAGGTGCTGAGTGAAGACGACAAAAAAGAACGTTTCCACCGCATGTTGTGAGGTCACAAACGCTGCCGGCTGCTGCAGGGTTGAATCGATTGTCAGCGTTGATGAGCGCGGTCAGATGGTTCTCCCCAAGGAGATCAGGGAGAAGGCGGATATTCATGCCGGCGATAAGCTGGCTGTGATTAGTTGGGACAAGGGGGGGAGATCGTGTTGCATCTCTTTGATTAAGGTAGATGAGATGGCCGGAATCGTAAAAGATATCCTTGGTCCCATGATAAAGGATATTATCAAATAAAGGAGCGTTGAGATGGTAAAAGAATCGGAAATCAAGAAAGCTGTCAGAGATAATTACGGCAGCATAGCCCGGCAGAGCACTTCCTGCTGCGG
>DNCV01000011.1 GCA_003484395.1 Dehalococcoidia bacterium | reverse complement strand
CGTGCCAAAATCGTACATGCCGAGGGCGAGGCACAGGCTGCAGAGAAACTTGCCGAGGCTGCCCGCATCATTGCCAGCCAGCCTTCCGCCATGCAATTGCGCTATCTGCAAACGCTGATCAACATCTCTACTGAGAAGACCAATACCATCGTTTTCCCGCTGCCGATGGATCTGGTAAATGCCTTCCTGAACAAAGGAAAGAAAGAGGAGAAATAGATAGGTTCTCTTACATAGTGAAAAGGCTCTGCGTCAAACGATGTAGAGCCTTTTTACTATGACTTTATAACGGTAACGTCACCGACAACAACCTCACAGTACCTGCCGTCTGATCGTCGCACCACCAGATTTCCACCATAGGTTACTGCCTCAACCATACCCTCAATAACCGACTCACCGGCCTTCACCCGTATTAATCGTCCCACCACATCCATCGCATCCCGCCAATCCTCGTAAACAGAATTGCCCGCCTTCACCCGTAAATACAATCCATCGAATTTCTTCAGCACCGCACAAATGACATCATCCTTATTCAAGCTGTGCCCACATTCATGAGACAGGCTCGTAGCTGCCTGCATGATATCAGGGTATTTCGAAGGATCAAAATCAACATTAATGCCTATGCCGACGTTGGAGGAATTGACTGTGTTCCCCATGACCTCATTCTCGATGAGAATGCCGCATACCTTCTTCCCGTTGATAAGAACATCGTTCGGCCATTTGATCATGGCATCAAGCTGAAAATGCTCCCTGATTGCCCCGGCTACTGCGAGGGAAGCGATCATAATAAGCTGTGGTACGATGGACAAAGCAGGGCGCAGAATGACCGACATCGCCACCACACCTGGCGGCGATACCCATGTCCGATTTAAACGGCCTCGTCCAGCCTTCTGTTCACTGGTAACAACAACGGTACCCTCAGGTACGCCCTTGCGTATCAACTCTCTGCCGACGTCCATGGTGGAGGAGATAGATTCATAATAGTAGAGCGGTTTCCCGATCAAACCTGTTATGAGATGCTGTTCAATGTATCGTTTGCGGGATATATCCTGTTGAAAGCTATCCATAGCGATGACTGTTACTGGTTTCCCTGAGTCTTTTCCAATCCAAGAATGAGTCTGGAGAAGGGAGGGATTCAGACATATCGGGAGATAGATTGGAAGAGATTGGAACGCGCTTTCACCATCCTTTCTGCAAACTCATTATCGCTCATTTGGTTAGCAATGTCATCAAGTATCTTCAAGGTGATACTCGGCTGCAAGAAGTTCTCTGCTTGAGGCAACGATCTCCCATTGCGTGACTTCATCCACAGCATTGATATGATAGACGCCTTTTTTCTTCTGCAAGTCACCCTGATGTATCGCATCAATGCGTATGTGGCCAGGCAACCCTCCCGTATCGGGTCGAGTCCCTTCGCCAATGTTCACCACGACCGACTTTGTCTTTGTATATCGCCTGGCGACAGTCCGATAGAGCGGAGTGCGACGCAGGTTGTAAAGATGAGCATTTGACCTGTTCAATTGTCTTGAGCTTTTCGTCGTTCATGATCAGTTGCATATCCCAATCATAAACGAGATGCCTACCTCGTTCAGGCTCATCCTGTGTTAGAAATCGATATCCCCTTCAGGCTCATCTTGTATTGGAAGAGACTAATTGTTGACAACTGGCTATTGAGATGTTACCTTTTGATTAATATGGAGCATTATTGGAGGTGAACACTTTGAGGAAACTATTGCTGCCCATACTGCTTACTATAGCAATGATGCCCGCTGGATGTGCTGTTATATCTCCAACTACTCCTCAACAGCCACCTACTGCATACATTGATTCCATATCACCATCAGCGGCATTAGCCGGAGAACCAATCACCTTTATCGGACATGGCACCGATCCTAATGGCACAATCGCCGCACATAGATGGCGTTCAAGCCTCGATGGAGAGTTCAGTGTCCTCGATAAATTTAGCAAAACCACGTTATCGGAGGGGAATCACACAATTTATTACAAAGTACAAAATGCGTATGGATTATGGTCATCCGAAGTCTATCAACGAGTAACCATCACTCCTGCAGGCAATCTGAAACCGGTAATCAAAGCTTTCGATACCGATACAAAATCAATCATTATCGGCAAATCCGCCACACTGAATTGGAACGTTACCGGGGCAACATCCGTAAGCATTTCTCCTGATATCGGTAATGTCGCCTCGACCGGCACCAGGATAGTTTCGCCCACAAGTACCACTATTTATACACTGACAGCCACAAATACCGTCGGGACTATCAGCGCAGAGCTACAAGTACTCGTGGGAGCCATCCCGCAAAGCAAGTTGGAATTATATTCCATCGCAGCCGAGGAAGGCTATGTGAGAAGCGGCGGCATCGTAGGCCCGGAAGTAATAGTCGGAGAAAATCCCTCCAATTTCTCAGTTCAGGGGTTTCTCAGTTTCGATATCTCTATGGTACCGCCTGAAGCCTCAATCGAATCGGTATCACTGGATATAACAAACTCCAACATATCAGGCGACCCCTTTACAACTATGGGATTGCTCTCTATTTACAATCATCAATATGGAGTGCTTCAGAGCAAAAATTTCGTTGTCGGTCCGGGTTTGAATCCGTTGGCTCAACTTTATTCGATGCCTTATCAACCAACCGAAAGCCCCGCCTTATTAAATGCAGTAAAAACGCAGATACTGGAGAAGCAAACACGATTTCAAATACGCCTTCAGTTCTCGAAATTACCAAGCTACGCTCCATCATATGGTCGCGGTCCATTAAACTATCTTGAGGTACCCAAAGGAAAAGCTAAACTAATTGTACAGTATAAATAGAATATCTGTGCAAGAGCATACATATATATGAAACAACGTATATCGATAAATAAACACGTTTCGCATAGTAATTTACTTGCATTGCTCACTCTGTTTTTATTTACTGCAGCGTCGTTCATCTCCTGTACCCCCGCTACTCAACAGGCAGTAAACAAAGAACCGGTGGCATATATTGATACGTTGGCACCCACGTATGCACTGGCAGGAGAAACAATTTCATTCTCAGGACACGGAACGGATCAGGACGGAAATATCACAGGTTACAGTTGGAGGTCAAGCATCGATGGCGTTATCAATACAACAGCCAGTTTCAGTTCCACAACGCTTTCGGCAGGATCACATACCATATATTTCAAAGTACAGGATAACGCAGGGGTATGGTCGCCTGAAACAAGCAAAGCATTCACGATAGCATCCAAAGATACAGACGCTCCAATTATTAATGATTTCAGCATATCCCCACCGGAAATAGCAATAGGCAGCGCAACAACGCTGCGATGGAATATATCAAAAGCAACGATTATTACCATTGACCAGGGAATAGGCAACGTTTCGGATAAAGGAGAGAGAGTCATTTCACCTGCAGTTACAACGACATATACACTGACAGCTAAAAACTCCGGCAGTATCGTCACGTCACACGTGCAGGTACGTGTAAAGGGACCTCCGACGATAAACAGTTTTACATCAAATCCGTCAAGCATAACCATCGGAGGCAAGTCACTTTTAAGCTGGGATGTTTCAAACTCACTCGATGTTTCCATCACTCCCGATATAGGAACTGTCAATCCCAAAGGCACTATCGACGTATCTCCATCGGCAACAACCAACTATATCTTGACTGCCACCAATGCCCTCGGCAGCAGTTCGCAAGAAACTAAGATCCGAGTAACATCAGAAAGCGAAATTGTATACCGACTGGATGAGATTGCTATTCTTGGCGAGTCCGGTACAGTGCATCAAGACGGTACCATTGATCATAAAAATCTCAGGGTAGGAGATGACGATCTCAATAAAGGGATGCAGCTATTCTATACTTTTGATATATCAAAACTTCCCAATAATGCAATTATCAGATCAGCAACGCTTGATCTCAGAGGCAGCACCGTACAAATTCGCCCGTTCACCCTTGGCAAACTACGTGTCTACAATGACCAATTCGGTCTTCTCGATAGCAGCGATTTCAAAATAAACTTCCCGGAAGGCACTGAAAACGGTTTGCTATTCACGTTTACATCATTGCCGAATATATCGTTCTCGCTTTCCCAGTACTGGATTAACCGCCTTCAATCGATGGCAAATGCGGGAACACCCCGTTTCCAAATACGGCTCCAATTTGAACGGTTCACCAATGATGATAGCGAATGGGATTTTGTTCGCTATACTGACACGAATCCAAAACTTACTATTGAATATACAAAAAGATAAATCTGTACGTATCGAATTTCAATACTATTAAGGATAAAGGTACAAACATGCAGAAAGGGAAGATTTTTCTAAAGAACTCGTTATTTGTTGTCCTCTTGATAATGCTTATCATGAACGTTGCATGTATACNNCCGCCGCACCGACAAGCAGTCCGACCTTCCCCGGCATAACATCCACTCCAACGGCTCCGAAACTAGGCAATGTATTGCCCATCGCCCAGATCGATGCAATACTGCCGGCTGCGGCAACATCGGGCAGCACCATAACATTCAGCGGACATGGAACAGATACCGATGGTACGATTATCGGCTATGAATGGCGTTCAAATATCGATGGCGTCTTGAGCAGCTTACAGAGCTTCACCTCAGCAACATTATCGGTTGGCACTCATATCATTTATTTTAAGGTCAAAGACAGCGCACTGGAATGGTCTAACGAGGCAAGCAGTACAGTCGTTATCACGCCGAAGATCGCCAACAGGCCAACCATTCACACATTCACTGCTACTCCCGCAAGCATCACTCTGGGAGGGGCAGCAATGCTGAACTGGAGTGTCAGCGGTGCAAATATGGTGACAATAGATGGGATCGGCAATGTGGCCTCATCAGGAATGCAAACGGTCTATCCGTCAAGGACAACATACTACACGCTCACTGCCACAAACCAGGCAGGAAGTGCTACAGCAACGGTTCTTGTTGAAGTCTACACAACTCCACAGTATTACGGTCAACCCATCATAGAATATTTCACACCGACCCTTTACGGTTCATTTGTACGCTTAAGCTGGAAAGTTATCAATGCATCGTCTATCTATATTGATCACGGCATTGGCTCTGTGCCTGCAACAGGGTACAGGGATGTTGCCAGCACCGGTGTATACACGCTAACAGCTACCAATGCCGCCGGGCAGTCCATTGCTCAGATAACCGTCTATTCCCAATAATCACCGTGAATGATTACTCTTCAGTAAAAAAAAGGAGAAGTGGCTGCGTGTTGATAAACTTATTTTCCCATAATCCGTTCATACTAACATCAATAATGTAAAAATGACACAAGAAAAATGAAGGAGAAAATAACGATGAAACGCTTGCTAAAAATGCTACCAGTTCTTATCCTTGTAGCTGTCATGGTCGGTTGCAGTTGTATGCCGACAATCAGCTTCGGCAGCAACCAGCCGCCAAAAGCCTATATCGATTCAATCACTCCGGCAAACGCCGCAGCGGGCAGTCCAATAGCGTTCTCAGGACATGGCACTGATGCAGATGGTACAGTAGTTGCATACCGATGGCGGTCAAGCATCAATGGAGACTTCGGAACAACGGCCAGCTTTGATACGAGCAGCCTGTCAATGGGAACACACATTATCTATTTTAAGGTACAGGATAATACCGGCAACTGGTCTGATGAAATGAGAGATAGAATCACAGTAACAGAAGGTGGAGCGCCATCAGGACCAACCCCGATCATCACCTCATTCTTCGCAGCGCCCGGCACTATATCACCTGGGGGGTCGGCAACCATCAGTTGGAATGTATCAAACGCAACATCTATTTCAATAGACAATGGCATCGGAACCGTTGCGGCAGCAGGCAGCACCACAGTATCGCCAGCTACCACCACACTCTATACGATTACAGCAACAAGTGCGACTGGTTCAATAACAGCCACAACGCAGATCGTTGTCGGCAGTACGTCGGCCGGATTACCGACGATAAACTCCTTTACAGCATCGCCTGCAGCCATCCTGCTGGGAGCGTCAACCACTCTAAGCTGGAATGTCAGCGACGCCACGGCGGTGTTCATCGACAAAGGCATCGGCCCGGTAGCTCCCGCCGATACCAGGAATGTATCCCCCGCAGTAACGACCACGTATACGCTCACGGCAACTAATGCAACAGGCACCAGAATACAGAGTGTAACAGTCACTGTTCATAAGCTCCTCATCCCGATGCCTACACCAACATTTCCAATAAAACCCGTAAAGACGACCGGAGCCCTGCCGACCATCGAAAGTGAAGACGGAGCAATAGCAAAAGACGGATCATCGTACACGGTATTCGCCGGTACAGGCGCCGGAGACAGAGCGTCAAACATACCGAGAAGAGCATTTCTTAGCTTCGATATATCATCGATTCCGGTCGGATCTACAATCACAGAAGCGATACTGGATCTGTCGGCATATACCAAAGAGGGCAATCCAACATACGCAACCCTGGGATTCTTTGAAATCTACTTCTACGAGTACGGCAATTATAGCAGCCTGCAAACGAGTTCAGCCGTCCACTTTAATACCACAGGACAACTAGTCAAAGGAGGCAGGTATTCAAGTTATCCTTTCTCTCCATGGAAACTCAGTGTCGAAGAAACGAGCACCAGCGTTCCACTGCTGCAGAATATGGTGGGCGCAGGAAAGAACCGATGTCAGTTCAAGATACAGTTTTCCACTGCCACCGATGGAGACAACACTGCCGATCTGTTCTACTTCAATGATGCAACTCTTACGATAAAGTACACGGAACCCTAACAACGGAAAACGAAAAAACGATTGCGTGGAAAAGGCTTGGCAAAAAGCTAAGCCTTTTCCATTTCAAAGCGATAATTTTCGATAACCGGGTTTGCTAGCAGCTTCCGGCACATCTCCTGAATCTGGTCTTTCGCAGTATCCAGATTGCTCTCATTCACCCGAATTTCAAGGTACTTGCCTGCCCGAACAGCCTCGACGCTGGAGAAACCGAGCGTCTGCAGCGCTCCTTTTATAGTTAATCCCTGCGGATCGTTCACTGTTGGTTTGAGAGTAACATACACTTTAGCCAGATACATATTGTAATTCCCTCCCGGTTATTAAGCGATATGCTTTCCTGTAACGAATCGATGTTGCCTGGATAACGTCTTCGGGCAACATTGGTGCCGGTGGCTGCTTATTCCAGCCGGATTTTTCCAGCCAATCTCTCACCGGCTGTTTATCGAAGCTTGGCTGCGATCGCCCGACAGCGTAGTTTTTAACAGCCCAAAAACGGCTGGAGTCCGGCGTTAAAACTTCATCGACAAGACAAACGTCACCGTCAATGATCCCAAACTCGAACTTCGTATCGGCAATTATTAGATCGCGCTGC
This sequence comes from Dehalococcoidia bacterium, assembly GCA_003484395.1. GTDB lineage: Bacteria > Chloroflexota > Dehalococcoidia > GIF9 > UBA5629 > UBA5629. The sequence goes on along the minus strand of DNCV01000011.1, from coordinate 3,434 downwards.
CTGGCGTATTCTCTCGCATAGCTATATACAGAGAGGCTTTTCTCTCTCACTTCGTTTGCCAGTCTGGTTCCTATCAGCTTCTCCATCTCCTGCCAGGTGAGAGGCATGTCATGTCCGGTTTGTGCTTTCGTTGTCGGTGTAAACAGAGGCTGAGGCAGCTCCTCACTCTCCCGTAAGCCTGTCGGCTGCTTCAAGCCGGATATCGTTCCCTGCTTCTTATACTCTTCCCATGCCGACCCTGAAAGATATCCACGCACGACACATTCAACGGGAATCACGTTGGCCTTTTTTACAATCATCGATCGGCCTGAAAGGTAGAGGGGAAGCATATCGATACTTGATACATATTGCTTTATGTCATCAAGCGAATTGACTGTTTTGATAACGTGATTTGGAACAAGGTGTGTTGTTTTCTCGAACCAGAAGGCAGCTATTTGATTCAGCACAGCGCCTTTATCCGGAATGCCGCACGGCAGAACCACATCGAAGGCCGAGATACGATCGGTAACGACAATGAGCAAAGCATCGCCGAGATCATATGTATCACGAACTTTGCCTTTACCAAAAACGGGAAGAGGAAGTATCGCATCAAGCAGGATTGTCATTTATGTAAACCTCTTTTCTTGCTGACACCAGCCGTTTTTTTACGTTTGTCAGACTCCAGTCCAAGCCGTTTGAAAACGGTATCAACATTTCTGAGAAAATAAGAATAATCAAAGATATCCGACAGCTCTTTTTCGGATAGCTTTGCCATAACATCGACATCGCTCTTGAGCAGTTGCTGGAAATTCCGCCGCTCCTTCCATGCTTTCATGGCATTACGTTGGACAAGCTCATAAGCCTGCTGCCGTTTTAATCCCTTATCCACCAGTGCCAGCAGCACTCTCTGTGAGAAAACAAGCTTCTGTGTGAGTTCGACATTGCGTTTCATATTCTCAGGGTAAACCTGCAGCCCTCGCATAACGGATGTAAATATCGACAGCATATAATCCAATGCCAGACAAGAATCGGGAAGGATAATGCGCTCAGCCGAAGAATGACTGATATCTCGTTCATGCCATAGGGCAATGTTCTCCATAGATGTAACCGAATTTCCCCTTACCAGCCGCGCCAGTCCGCAGACACGTTCACAAAGCTCAGGGTTCCGTTTATGCGGCATTGCCGATGAGCCCGTCTGCCCCGCTGAAAAAGGCTCCTCTGCCTCGAGCACTTCCGTGCGCTGCAGAGATCGTATCTCGGTAGCGAATTTTTCAAGCGAGCTGGCAATGATCGCCAGCGTCGTGACAAATTGTGCGTGTCTATCGCGCTGGAGTATCTGACTTGATACAGGCGCCGGCGCCAATTTTAGCCTGCAGCAGGCTTTCTCCTCAATCACTGGGGGAACTGTTGCATACGTGCCAACAACACCGGATATCTTCCCGACAGCAATAATTTGCTGGGCCTCATGAAGACGATGAAGATTCCGCTTCATCTCCTGAGACCACAAAGCGAGTTTAAGCCCGAACGTCGTCGGCTCGGCATGCACCCCATGCGTCCGTCCCATCATCATCGTATCTTTATACACAATTGCCTTCTCTTCCAGAACGCTGATTAATTCCAGAATACCATCGGACAATAATTTGGCCGCCTCTTTGAGTTGCAAACTGAGAGCAGTATCCATGATATCGGATGAGGTCAACCCCATATGGATAAAACGAGATTCTGGTCCCAGGCTTTCACTAACCGCACCCAAGAAGGCGGTGACGTCGTGATGGGTTACCGTCAGAATCTCAGCAATCTTGGATAGTTTAAACGTCGCCTTGCGGATTTTCTTTATATCCTCGTTCGGGATAACACCCAGCTCCGCCCACACCTCACAGGCCGCTTTTTCAACTTTCAACCATTTCTCGAACTTACTGCGGTCAGACCAGATTTTCTTCATTCTTGGTCTTGAATATCGTTCAATCATGTCACTCTCCCGCTAATCATGATGCCATTTTTCGTTTATAATCCGCAAATGCCACAGCGATCTTTTCGTGCTTCAGTCCAAGTATTTGGGCGGCAAGAAGCGCCGCATTTTTAACACCTGAGACACCGATGCCGACACAGGCGACAGGCACGCCGGCCGGCATTTGAACGATCGAATAGAGGGAATCGATGCCCTTCAACTCACTGGTTGCCAAAGGCACGCCGATAACCGGCAGCGTCGTCCAGGATGCTACAACGCCGGGCAGATGCGCAGCAGCGCCAGCCGCTGCGATAACCACCTCTATGCCGCGATCTTTTAATCCCAGGACATGAGCACGAAGTTTCTCAGGGTTTCTATGTGCGGAGATCACTGAAAATTCATATGGGACACTGAGTTCCTTGAGCAGATTGAGTCCGGGCTCAATCAACACTTCATCATTTTTGCTTCCGGTTATCACACAAACGAGCGCCATTTATCGCACCTCCCTCGCCGCAATATCACTGCGGTAAAAAGCTCCATCAAATGTAATTCTCTTGATGTTACTATACACTTTTGATCTGGCATCAGCCATTGTTTCAGCGCAGGCAACCACTGTCAACACACGACCGCCGTCAGTGAGAACTTCACATCTAGCATCCGATCTGCGTGTACCTGCATGGAATACCATTATATCAGGATCGACCGTATCCAGTCCTCGAATAGCAAAACCTTTCTTGTAATTGCCCGGATATCCACCCGATGCCAGCACCACACCGACACATGGTTCGGAATGCCACTGCATAATCACATCACTGAGAGTTCCTCGATATATCGCCCGGAAGATATCCATTATGTCAGTGCTCAGACGGGGAAGAATAACCTGCGTTTCAGGATCCCCGAACCGCGCATTGAATTCAAGCACCTTCGGTCCTTCACTCGTCAACATTATGCCCGCATACAGCACACCTTTGTATGGGCACCCCTCATTACTCAATCCATGCACTGCAGGCTTGATTACCGTCTTGACAACGGTATCGATCAGTTTATCGTCAATGAACCCTGCTGGGCTGTATGCTCCCATGCCTCCGGTATTCAATCCCCTGTCATTATCATATGCTCGTTTGTAATCGCAGGCGGACTGCATCGGCGCCACTGTCTTGCCGTCAGTGAAAGCCAGAACGCTTATCTCCTGCCCTTCGAGATATTCTTCAACGATAATACGCTCACCAGCCATCCCAAATTTTTTAGTTATCATCATATCCGAAAGCGCAGCTTGTGCTTCCTCCTGGGAAAGAGCGATCACCACTCCTTTCCCCGCCGCCAAGCCATCCGCCTTGATAACAAGCGGCATCTTCTGTGAAACCACATATTTATTAGCAAGATGATAATCTGAAAACGATTCGCTTTTGCCGCAGGGGATGCCATATTTTTGCATTAACATCTTCGAAAAAATTTTACTCGATTCTACTCGCGCAGCCGCTTTTGATGGACCGATGATAGGAATCTT
>DNCV01000006.1 GCA_003484395.1 Dehalococcoidia bacterium | reverse complement strand
TGACAAAATCATAGAACATTAACATATATCTACGCGTTATTTGACTTGGCAACGGAAAAAGTTTAAAGTATAAAGCTCGTTATAGAGAGCTTGTATTACTGCACGAGGGTAACAAAATGAGTAAGCTGGAAATTGAAGCATCAAAGAGGACTGTAACAGGTAAGAAAGTGAGGTTTCTACGCCGCGAAGGTAAGACTCCGGCGAACGTCTACGGACATGGGGCTGATTCATTACCAGTTATGGTTGATGCAAAAAAAATGAAAATGCTTCTTGCCAAGACAGGGCCAACGGACTTGGTAACATTAAAAGTGGAAGGTGATGCTGCACCGACAAAAGTGCTTGTCCGTGATGTTCAGCAGAATGCCCTGACCGAAGAATTGATTCATGTCGATTTTTACAGAGTTAATATGGCTGAAAAGATCAAAGCCGAAGTGCCTATTGTCTTTGTCGGTGAGCCGCCGGCACTGAAGATCAAAAATACGATTCTTCTTCATCATATTAATTCTCTTCATATCGAGGCTTTTCCCGATGCATTGCCTCATAACGTGAAAGTTGATCTGAACATTTTGACAGAAGCTAATCAAGCTATTTTTGTCAAAGATATACAGCTCGGTAGCGGTGTTACTCTGTTAAGTGCTCCAGAACAAATGGTTGCAAAGATAACCGAACAGCATCGTGTGGAGGAAGAGGAGAAACCGAAGGTTGCTGTTGAAGGTGCTGAGGCTGTTGAAGGTACTGAAGGTGCTGCGACTGCTGAAGATGCCGGAAAGCCTTCGGAAAGCAAAGCCTGACAATTAACAGACAGACGATAATTTGCAGAAAAAATTAATCATATCCGTTGTGGACAGTGCACAAACGATGTCTGAGGATAGTTCGGACAGTGAGTAATGAGTATCGGAGTCATCTCCGATACTCATTTGATTGTTTCCGTTACCGAATAAAGGTTTTGTCCCTCCACGGCATAGTAATAAAGGCTGGTGCTGTCGGGATCAAAAATCAAGGCTCCGCCGAATGTTATTATGATCTTGTCGTATTTTTTTGAAGGTGTTCCGTCGATAACGACCGCTTGTTTTCCATCGATGGCTGCTACATAGACACAATGTTTACTATCCGGGCTAAAAATACCATCGGTGATTTTGTCGTACTCTTTATCTTTTTTCTCATCGATCACCATGAACTGCTTACTGCCGGTGGCAGCGGCGTAACACAGATGACTGCCATCGGGGCTGAATTTGACAGAACCTACTGAAATAGTATCGTACAAGACACTCTCTTTGCCATCCCTGACCGTCAACGATTTGCTTCCTTTTTGAGCTACATAAGCATAATGCTTACTATCATTACTGAAATGCAGAGAGCCGATCCCTATTCCAGAATATTTCGTCTCTTCTTTATCATCAATAACGACAAAGAAGTCTTTATCAGATTTAGCCAGATATCCCCATCGCTGGCTGTCAGGGCTGAACACGAATGAGCCAGGCCATAACTCATCATATTCTTTGCCCTCTTTGCCATCGATAACAGTAAAAGCTTTTTCCTCTGATTCTGTTATACGTTTGGCAAAGTATACAAGGCGCTTACTATCCGGGCTGAATTTAATCGTGGCAGGAGCAACAGTGTCGTATTGTTTCTGTTCTTCACCATTTACAATAACAACCCATTTATCTTGTTTCATTACTGCAAATGCTAATTTTTGGCTATCCGGACTGAAAGTTAGTAACCCTATACCGAGATCATCGTACCTGGCGCTTTCTTTTCCATCGAGCACGATAATAAACTGGTTATCCTGCTGAACTGCATATGCGAAATGCTTGCAATCTGGACTGAATGTAAGAGTACTTGTGCTGGGGACGACGACATCGTACTGTTTGCCTTCCTCTCCATCGAGGACAACTGTCCATTTATCTCCGTCTTGGGCTGCATAGGCAAACCGTTTACTATCACTGCTGAAAGTCAATGATGCACCCTGTATATCGTCGTAACGTTTTCCTTCTTTTCCGTCAACTACAACAAAAGTCTTTTCCCCTTCGGTTGACATATATGCATAACGTTTGCTATCAGGACTAAATATAAACATACCTCCCGGAACGCTTCTATACTTTGCTTGTTCCACCCCGTCGATGACCATAAACATCATATCGTTATCCTGTGCAAGGTAGCAGTACCGGTTGCTATCAGGGCTGAACATCAAGGTCATATCTCCGATATTGTCATATAGTTTTCCATCTTTTCCATCAAGGGAAATGGTCCATTTCTTGCCGATTTGCTTGCTGAAAGCAAAATGTCTATTGTCAGGACTTACCTGGAAACCTCCCCATCTGTCGATGTCACTGGTGACAATGAGCTTTTCCTGTGGGTTGCCTGTTCCTAGCAAGGAACAACCGATGAGACTTGCTACTATCATGCCGATTACAATAAATCGGCCACAGTTATATACTAATTTTTTCAATTTTGTTAAGCCCCCTTAAACTATAAGCGTTTTATTATATCACGTACAAATACATACTGTTGTTGTCAATGTACTTGGGATCAAGTGGTTCGTGCGTGTATTGCTCAAAAATGGAGTCTTTATATTTACAATATGGAGACGAGGCATGATAAAAAAACAGGTGATGGTACGTTATGGTATTGTATAATTAAGGGGGATGGAGAAGATAAATGTTGTTCCGTTCCCCTGCTCGCTTTCCACCCATATTTTTCCGTTATGAAGTTCGACCAATTGTTTTGTTATAGCCAAACCAAGTCCGAGGCCGGAATAGCGATATCGATCTCCAGGTATGCGATAATATGGGCGAAACAGTTTCGCCTGTTCTTCTTTCGGGATGCCGCTCCCCGTATCTTCTACCCTCACAACGAGATTCCTTTTTTCCTCCCGTGCGCGGAATGTGATTGTACCGTTCTGCGGAGTGAACTTTATTGCATTAGACAGTAAATTGAGAACAATTTGCTCCAGACGTCTCCCGTCAGCATTGATCATAATGGGCACTTTTGGTATATCGATCGTCAGAGATTGTTTTTTAGCTTTTGCCATTGGCGTGAGCTCATCAATTACCTTGCGAAATATTAAGGTAGCATCGAGGGAACTTGGTTCGACATCATAGCCGGCAGCATGCTCTCGTGATAAATCAAGGAGTTCATTTACACGATCTTTCAGACTCGACGAGCTTTGTAAAATATTGCGGATGAGCCTACCTGTCGAGGCCTTTGGTTCTTTTGAAAGCTCTTCGGCAAGTAGCCCGGCAGACGCAGTCAAGGCAGTCAGCGGCGTTTGCAATTCGTGGCTTAACGCATCAAGAAATTCCTCGCGTTCTCCTAAAATAGATATAAGTTGATTGTGCTGTTTTCTACTATCCTGATAGTGCACAGCCATCCTATCAGCGACAGCAGAAACAAAGGCGCCTGCCACACTTAAGAGTCTGGCATCTTCCAATCTGAATCGATTCGGAGTTCTGCTCAGAACGCCCAGGACTCCTGTTGCGGCACCTCCCGACTTAATTGATACGGCGATGAAGGAATGGAGATTTTCCGGAAAAGACGAACGAAACGGGAAATAAGGTTCTTCCGATATCTCGGCAAATATGACAGGATTTTTAGATAGTACGATAGTATTAATCCAACGTTTGTCTGTTTGCAGTGAGTTCATTTCGCTAACCATGCGTGCGGTAAAACCGCGATGGGCGGCAATGGCAGATTGATTGGTGACGGGATCAATCAATTGAATCCAGGATGCATCGGAATCAAACGCATATACTATTTCATCGAGTATCCTACCGAAAAGACTGCTCGGCTCATCAGGACTGGATGAGATAGCAGCTATATGTTCCAATAGTGTTAGACGAGTGTCATTTTCCGATTGCTTTGGTACTGGCATGATGTGCTCGCATTATAACGGGCGAACAATCAGAAAACAAGCGGAGGAAAGGGTTTGGTATTTTGATAAAAAACATGAGGGTCGCTGAAGCTTCAGCGACCCTCATCAATGATATTTGATGTAAATGAAAAGATGTTTTTTTAGATGAGTTTAAGCTCTGATGAGTCCTTTTCATTATCAGCGGCAGTATCTTCGCTCAACAGCGCCACGGAGATAACTTTATCATCCTCTGACAGTTTCTTGAGATGTACGCCCTGTGTTGACCGTCCCCGAAGTGGGATATCTTCGTCTGATATCCTGATGACGACACCTTTTGCTGAAGCGATGATGACATTATGAGAATCGGAGACGAACAAGGCAGCGATAACATCACCGGTTTTCTCATTCACCTTATGTGTTTTTACTCCTTTACCGCCTCTTCCCTGTAAAGGATAATTGGAGATGGTTGTGAACTTGCCATAACCATTTTCAGTTACAGTCAGCAATTTGATATTCGATGTGGCGACGCCCATTCCGATGGCCGCATCACCTTTTTCGAGCCGAATTCCGCGGACACCTCCGCTTGTTCTCGATGCCGTACGCAGCATTTGTACTGCGAACTTTATCGATTGTCCATTCTTTGTCACAAGAACGATTTTGTCATCGTCTTTCAATACGTTAGCTGATATAAGCTCCTCTCCACTTCGCAGTTTCATAGCGATTAGGCCGTTGCTTCTGACATTTGCAAATTGATCAAGGCTCGTCTTTTTTACGATACCGGCAGATGTTGCCATTACCATAAACAGACCGGGTTCCGGTTGTTTTGCCAGCAACAAAGCGGTAACACGTTCCTTTGGTTCTATAGGTACCAGGTTAATGACGGCAGTGCCTTTTGCCTGCCGCGATTCAGCCGGGATGTCATAGCAACGTAACCGATATACCTTGCCGCGATTGGTAAACAGCAATATATAATCATGCGTATCGGCTACCAGTACGTGCCGCATCATATCCGTTTCGTGCGGTGTCATACCGGTGATTCCACGCCCGCCGCGTTTCTGTCTTTTATAGGTTTCTGAGGGTATGCGTTTGACATAACCCTGTTCACTCAGAGTAATTACGACTTCCTGATGAGGAATAAGATCCGATTCGCTGAATTCTCCAACTTCCTCTTCATGAATTGTAGTGCGGCGATCGTCTCCGTATTTCTGTTTGAGATCAACAACATCCTGTTGAATAAGAGACAGTATCTTTTTCGGACTTGCCAACAGGTCTTCCAGATAGGCGATATTCTTGAGTACTTCAACATATTCATCGAGTATTTTTTTGCGTTCGAGGTTAGCCAACCGTCGTAATTGCATATCAAGAATTGCTTGCGCCTGGATTTGTGTCAATCCAAATGAACTCATGAGGTTGGTGCGGGCTATTTCTGCGGTGTCTGATTTTCTAATGGTTGCGATGACTGCATCAAGATTATCAAGAGCGATTTTAAATCCTTCCAGTATGTGTGCTCTGTCCTTTGCTTTTTGAAGATCAAATTTCGTGCGACGTGTAATGACTTCATGACGGAAATTGATGTAGCTGGTCAATGCCTCTTTTAGTGTTAATGTTCTTGGCTGACCATCAACCAGAGCCAGCATATTGATGAAAAATGCCGATTGCATAACGGTGTATTTATACAGGTTATTGATTACTTTTTTCGGCTGAGCATCTTTCTTCAGCTCAATGACAAGTCGCATACCATGTCTATCCGACTCGTCGCGGATCTCGGAAATGCCTTCAATTTTCTTACTTTTAGCCAGCTCAGCGATTTTCTCTACGAGTGCTGCTTTGTTTGTCAAGTACGGAAGTTCCGTTACGACGATCTGAACGCGTCCGCTCTTCAGAGTCTCCTCAGCTACCTTTGAGCGTATGATGATTTTGCCGCGACCTGTCGTATAGGCATCTCTTACGCCCTGATATCCCCAAATAACACCTGCCGTCGGAAAATCGGGTCCTTTAACGAAGCGCATCAACTCTTCAACGTCAGCTTCAGGGTTATCGATGAGATGTTTGATGGCATCGCACAGTTCAGTGAGATTATGTGGAGGAATATTGGTTGCCATGCCGACTGCGATGCCTGAGGATCCGTTTGCGAGAAGATTGGGAATTCGTGCAGGCAATACCGATGGTTCTTTTAAGCTTTCATCGAAGTTGGGGACGAAATCTACAGTATCTTTGTCGATGTCCAGCAGCATCTCCTGCGCTATTTTGGCGAGGCGGGCTTCTGTGTAACGCATCGCTGCAGGGGGATCATCATCCATACTGCCGAAGTTGCCCTGACCGTCAACGAGACAGTACCGCATGGAGAAGTCCTGAGCCATACGTACTAAAGAATCATAGATGGCAGAATCGCCATGGGGATGGTATTTACCCATCACATCGCCAACGATACGTGCGCTCTTCTTATAGGGTGTGTCATGGCGTACGTTTAATTCGTTCATACCGTATAAAATGCGGCGGTGAACGGGTTTGAGGCCATCGCGTACGTCAGGCAAAGCGCGCGATACGATAACACTCATGGCATAGTCAAGATAGGAGCCTTTCATCTCCTCTTCGATACCTATTGGTTTTATTAATCCGATTTCTATCACTTGCTTTATCCTTGAAATTACGATTATGGTTCTTCGAGCAGGTCTTCGTGTAGCGTCTCAGTGTCTCCCCCTACACCTTCCTCATAAATGCTGAATCCTTCGGGTACTATATCGCTCTCATCAAGGCTTCCCTCCTCCACTTCCTCCATTTCTTCCATGTATTCCTCTTCGCTATCGCTACGGAGCAGCGAATCTCTTACATGGGCATGAAAGCCTTCTGCGGGAGCCTTTGGCGGGAAGGATGTGCGTCCCACTTGATCCGGATGCTGGTATGTTTCACGGATGATGACTTTGACGCTATTGTCATCCACACTGACAATGGCTGCCGTATATTCGTTCCCGCTTTCTATCAGCTTCGATAATCTGAAACCATGGGGCGACTCGACCTGCCCCAGATATTCTCCAGCGGCGTTTTCTACGAAGAGTTGTGTTCCTGATACTTTCAGATATACTTGATCTCTTGCAGCCATCTTTGCCAGTACGGTAGCGGCAGCTATATTAACGAGCCCAACGATGCCAGCTTTTCCTACCTCTGCGATAAACAGATCAGGTGATACCTTGCTTTGTTCATTTGCTGAAGCGACTCGTGCTTTGCGGAGCTTTGCAATCCGATCTATATTTTTTTGGGCAATCGGATTATTTGGAGCAAGTTCTAATGTTTTGTGATAAGCCTCTTTAGCTTTACTAAGCTCACCCAACTCCATATAGGCTTTACCCAGTCTGTTATACGCATCGATATCTGTTGGCAAACTCGCAATGATATTTTGGTTGATAACAATCGCCTCTTTCCACCGATTCTGCATGGCAAGGTCAATCGCTTGTTTTGTCATTTGCCGTTGAAGTCGAGCTAATTCTTCTTGTTGATCTGGCATTCAACGTCCCCCGTTAGTGATAGTACAATGGCGTTCTTGTCAACGTGGAAATATTGACAGGAAAAAACCTCTAAAGCTATATCTCTGTAAATGGTAACTTCATATTTTAGAACAGGTCAGCTAAGAAAACAAGCTACAGCTATAACGGATCGTGCATTGGTTCAGTATATAGTTATTACCATGATTACTATAGTAGTACGGCGGCACGCCGCCTGCGTATTTAATAGTTAATGAGCTCTGTTCAGTATTAGCTTTTTTTCAGAAACTCTCGAATTATTTGCCCCATGTTTTTTTGATGTCTTTCTTTGATAGACATAGTGCACAATGCTATAATTTAGACAGTCTCGAAGCATGGTTGCCCCTCTATGCAGCCTGTGATGCTGAGAGACCATCATCAGGAGGAATAAAGCATAATGATGAAATCGATGTATTTTCGCTTTATATGTCTGTTCTCAATTCTCATCGGTCTGATCGCTGTTTTCGGCTGTGATGCAGCCAGAGGCGGCGCTACGGTATATCTCGAGGGAGTCAATATGGGAGCCGTTTCTATGGAAGGGAAACCGTTGACCGGGCTACCATCATCTAAAGTAAACGTTGTCCTCAAGGTGTCGGCAAATCAGGTGAGGATAAGTCAGGCTAATGGAAAAACGACAATTAAACTGCTGCCTTCCGGCGCTACGGTTGTAACGAGCGCCGAGGGCATTTCCTTTACCGGTGTGAAAACCGAGCAGGTTGAGATGCAGTGGCCTCAAGATCAGGTGGCACAGTAAAAACTATGGATATTCTCGCCGGTCTCAATCCTGCACAGCGTGAAGCCGTTGAAACTGTCAAAGGGCCTCTTCTCATCGTTGCCGGCCCTGGCAGCGGCAAAACGAAAGTAATCACGCATCGCGTTGCTTATCTGATTAAAACATGCGGCATCAGCCCTCACAATATTTTGGCTGTTACTTTTACCAATAAAGCAGCGAGAGAGATGAAAGAGAGGCTTGATGTCCTTCTCGGAGAGAAGGCAACTGAAGCATTAACGATGGGTACCTTTCATGCTATCTGTGCTCGCATTCTACGACAGGAAGGCCAGACTATAGGACTAAACTCCAATTTTGTGATCTACGATGATGATGACCAGATAAGCCTCATCAAACAGTGCTTGCAGGATCTCGATCTGGATCCCAAGGAATATGTTCCTAAGTCGGTTCAATCCGCTATCAATGCTGCAAAAAGCCAGCTTCTGACTCCAAAAGAGTATCAGAGTCGGGCGCGGAGCTATTTCGATGAGATCACCGGGCGTGTCTATGAGCGGTATCAAAATCTGTTGCATCGGAGCCATGCGCTCGATTTTGACGATCTGTTGATGCGTGTCGTCCTTTTATTTAAAGAGCATGCTGGAATTCTGGCGAAGTACCAGTCCCGGTATGTCCACGTCATGGTTGATGAGTTTCAGGATACCAATGTTACACAGTATACACTAGTGAAACAGCTTGCCGGGAAATACCGTAATATATGTGTTGTCGGTGATCCAGATCAATCCATCTATTCATGGCGTTTCGCCGATATCCGCAATATTTTAAGCTTTGAAAAAGACTTTACTGATGCGAAGATGATCATGCTGGAACAGAACTATCGATCCACTCGCGTTATTTTGGATGTCGCATCAAGTGTAATTCGAGCTAACAAACAGCGTAAGGAGAAGAGACTCTGGACGACGAATGAGGATGGTGCACCGATTACTCTGGTTGAATGTTACGATGAAACGGAAGAAGCACAATTTGTCCTCAGTGAGATCGATCGATTGTCCAAAGAAGAGGCGATACCTCCTAGCGCGTGCGCAGTGATGTACCGTATAAATGCTCAGTCCCGTGTTCTCGAAGAGGCATTCATGCGCTACGGTGTACCGTATCGTCTTGTCGGCGGTACCAGATTTTATCAGAGACGTGAAATCAAGGATATCGTTTCTTATCTGCGCCTTATTCAAAATCCAAACGATAATGTGAGCCTGCTGCGCATCATCAATATCCCTGCAAGAAATATCGGTGTGCGCACTGTTACTGATCTTTCCGCCTGGGCAACAGTGCAGAATATGCCTCTTTTTGAAGTGCTGAAGGCGATTGCAGAGAAAAAGGGGCCGGAACTTGCGCCGAGAGCTTCGCTGGCGCTCACAGCATTTTATACGATGGTTAATGATCTAATTGTAATGAGTAGAGAGGTATCGCCGAGCACACTTATCGCAGAGATAGTGGTGCGTTCGGGATACCGAGACTATATTCTCAATGAGGAACTTGGTGAGGAACGCTACGAAAATATTATGGAGCTTCGCACTGTCGCTGCGGAATATGATACTTTTCGTCCCGAAGAGGGGTTATCACAGTTTCTCGAGAAGATAAGCTTGATTTCGGATATCGATCAGATGGATGAGAGGATTGAAGCTCCTGTTTTGACTACATTACATCAGGCGAAGGGATTGGAATTTCCTGTTGTATTCATTGTAGGTATGGAAGAGGGATTGCTGCCATACCAGCGTGCAATGCTTGATCCGGCTGAGATTGAGGAGGAGCGTCGACTGTGTTATGTCGGCATTACCAGGGCTCAAAAGCACGTATACTTGTTGCGTGCTTTCCGCCGAAATTTATTTGGTAATAGCGGCACCAATCCGCCTTCGCGTTTTCTTGAGGATATACCTCGCGAACTAATTACGTTACGTGAACAGGGAAGACGCGTTGATTATCAGGAATATCCGGATGATGATTTTACACCGGTGACGTCTCTCTATGGAAAATTAGCTGCGCTTTCCTTCCCATCGAAATCTGTGGTGACCATTGATCTGACACCGGGGGATATCGTCCGCCATGCTACTTTTGGCGATGGTGTGGTAATCAGTTGCATTCCTCGAACGGGTGGTGATCAGGAAATTGTTATTAACTTTTCCGGTACGGGGACAAAGCGTCTTCTTCTCAGTCTTGCACCGCTACAGAAGCTGTAATATAAGGCTAGATTTGACAAAGCTTGCAATTGTCTTATAAAACTATAGCATGAAACTATCCTCTATTATCGTATTAATTACATTGTTCGGGCTGGCTTCAGTGCTGGTTCCTTCTCCGGTTTCTGCTGGAAGCTGATCAGCCGCTGGTTGTGGTGTCAGTTTGGCACCGTCTGCAGGTAAGGTCGGTACTATTGTCCAATTGTATATCAATGGTGGTGCAGATTACGTTGACGGCGATTACCAAGTCTTATGGAGCGATAACGGATCGTTTATTGCCGGTCAGACGCTGACGCTGGCTCAAGGTTCTGTGCCGTCAGGGAGCCACAGCATCACTGTCGCATTCACGATCCCTGAGTCCAAGCTTGGCTATCACTATGTCAGATTTCTCCGTATTCCCATGGGGCAAACGTTCGATACTTCGTTTGCAGTGAAGGCTGGGCTTAAAGTTGCCCCGTTACAGGCTGCGCCTGGGGCAGTTGTCACGCTTACGGGGTCAGGGTTTCCTTCCAACGATTTCGGCAAGATTGTTTTTAACAAGAGCGCTACCGATGTGAGTTATAATACGAATGCGGTTGGTAGTTTCAGCGCTCAGTTTACAATTCCTGCAGGTACAGATCCTGGTGAATATGTATTTGGAACGGTCAGCTCACGTTACAGTGATGAATCTGCAGCTCATTTAATTGTGCTGGCTTCGACAGGGTCAAGTGTTCCCAACCCGGAGCCTACTACTCCTGCTGTTCCGAATCCTCAGCCGACAACGCCCTCGGTTATCACTCCTGTAACGCCGCCGTCGGCTCCTACCAAGATTACACCGCGGCCGTATGCCTTTACAGCTAAGTGTCAAGAACTGGGGCAGTTTGGCAGCAAGGAATACACACTGACATGGCAGGAGTTATCGGGGTTGAGCAATCTCACTTCAACCGTTGAGATTTCAAAAGATCCTAATTTTATAGCAAATCCGGATATTACTATTTCAGGTATTACCGGTACAAGTCTGACGGTAATTCTTGAGCCAGGGACTTATTACTGGAGAGTTAAAACGCTCAGCAGCGATGGAACTTCAAGCGATTGGAATATCTGGGGTGTTACGAGCAGCAACCACTATCCATGGCCTATCGAGGTAGACTTCATCACCGCATGGTTCTACGCAATCGCCGGCGCTTTTTTAGTTGTTATTTTTCTTTTTTTGATCGTTGTGCTGGTATCTTCCCGGCGTAAGCCAAAAGAGATTGAGTACTATCCTTACTATGGAGATGATAGACGATACTATCGTTAATAGCTTTTGTCTGTGGACAAGTTGGAAGGTTTAACGCAGATAAATTTTTCACATGCAAAAAAGGCCGCAACAGTTTCGTTGCGGCCTTTTTCATCTCGTTTAAACTGGATATTTTGATATAATCAGCTTATTTCTTTGTAGCGCATGCGCAACTGCTGCCCTTGCCTGTTGCCAGGT